>DASSPH010000102.1 GCA_035699745.1 Vicinamibacterales bacterium | reverse complement strand
AGCGTCGCCATGGTCGTGTCCCCGGGGAACGTGGTGAGCAGCGCGCCGTGCGCCCATCCCAGACGCACCGCCTGCTCCGCGGGTTCGCCGCTCATCAATCCGTAGAAGAAGCCGGAGGCGAAGCCGTCCCCGCCGCCGACGCGATCGTAGACGTCCAGCTCGCAGGTGGGCGAGAGATGCGTCTCGCCGCCGATCCACGCCACCGCGGCCCAGGCGTGCCGGCTCGTCGAATGCACTTCGCGCAGCGTGGTCGCCACCGCTTTCACGTTCGGGAAGCGATCGACGACGCGCGCCATCATGTCGACGAACGTCGAGGGATCGAGCCGGGACGTCGCGGCGACCTTCGGCCCGGCGATGCCGAGCCCTTTCTGCAGATCCTCCTCGTTGCCCACGAGCACGTCGACGTGCTCGACGATGCGGCCGAGCACCGAGACGGCGCGCTGCGCACCGCCGGCGGCGGTCCACAGCTTCTCGCGATAGTTGAGATCGAACGATACGACCGCGCCGTGCTTTCTCGCCGCGTCCATGCCTTCGACGATCAACTCGGCGGTCGTTTCCGACAGCGAGGCGAAGATGCCCCCGCTGTGAAACCACCGCACGCCGGCGGCGAAGATGTCCTTCCAGTCGAAGTCGCCGGGCTTGAGCAGCGCGGCCGCCTCGTTGGCGCGGTTGTAGAAGACGACCGGTCCGCGGACGCCGAACCCGCGATCGCTGTAGACCGCCGCCATGTTCGGTCCGCGCACCCCGTCGTGCGCGAAGCGCTTGTAGAACGGCGTCACGCCCATCGCCCTGACCTGTCCGGCGATCAGCTCGCCGATCGGATAGTCGACGAGGGCGGTGGCAATGCCGGTGCGGAGCCCGAAACAATCGGCCAGGTTCGCGGCGCAATTGAACTCGCCGCCGCTGACGTGCACGGAGCACGCCGTCGCCTTGCGGAACGGCACGATCCCGGGATCGAGACGATGAATGAGCGCGCCCAGCGACAGGAAGTCGAGCGCGCCGTCCGGCTTGATCTTCAGCGGAGTCGACATTGGCGAGTTACGGTACCACAAGCGCCCGCCGCAGCCGCTGCTGGCGCGCCGCCGCCGCGCGATACGCGGCGTGCGCGGCCGCGTCCGGATGAAAGACGCGCGCGATGCGCGGCTCGAGTCCGCGAACCGGCACGCCGAGCTGCTCGAACCCGAGAATCGCCGCGCCGCGGCTGGTCAGCTCCCCGTCGCGCGGGACGCTGAGCGGACAGCCGAGGGTGTCGGCGACGATCTGCGGCCAGACGCGCGAGGCGGTCAACGCCGTCCCCGTCGCCAGCAGGTGCGAGACGGGGGCGACGCGCACCAGCTCCTGCATGACGTCCAGGAAGCGACAGGCGACCGCCTCGAGTCCCGCGCGGACGATTTCGTCGCGCGTGGTCGTGAGCCGCAGGCCGGCGATGGCGCCGGACGCGTCCGCCGGATAGTCGGGGGTTCGCTGGCCGGCGAGGAACGGCAGCACGGTCAGGCCGTGCGCGTCCGGAGGCAGGCGGGCGATTGCGGCGTCGACGCGGGCCGCGGCCTTGCCGCCGTCCTCCAGCCCGAGCGTCCGGCGCATCCACCCCGCAAAGTTGCCGCCGTTGCTCAACGCCCCGCCAACGACGTCGCGCCGCCGATCCAGGCAGTAACGCCACAGCTCGAACGGCACGGTGTGGACGCGATCGGCCGGCAGGATCTGGCGAAGCGCTCCGGAGGTGCCGATCATCAGCGCCGCGCGCCCGCGAGCGGTGCAGTTCGCGCCGACGTTGTTCAGCGCGCCGTCGCCGGCGCACGGGATCCAGCGCGCGCCGCGCAGCTGCGGCCAGCGGCGCGCGAGCGCGGCGGAGAGCTGCGCCCCGGTGTCGTCCAGATCGACAATCGGCTCGAGCTGGGCGGACGAGATGCCGGCGGCGGCGCACAGCTCCGCGTCCCAGGTGCCGGAGGCGTGCGCGAACAGTCCCGTGGCCGAGGCCTGCGACCGGCTCTCGGCTCTGCGCCCGACCCAGCGCCGCTCCAGGTACGCGGGGAACGTCATCCAGCGGCGGACCCGCCGGAACGTTTTCGGATCGCGCTGCGAGAACCAGCGCAGACGCGCCGGCCAGTAGGTCGTGTGAATGCGGCAGCCGGTGCGGGCGTGACTCGCGCGCTCGTCGAGGCGCGCGCGCAACGCCTCCACCTGCGGCGCGCTGCGGGTGTCGCTCCAGGGAATGACGGCCGTCAGCGCGCGTCCATCGTCGCCGACGCCGACCAGGCTGTGCCAGAAGGCGGCGACCGCGACGGCATCCACGCCGGACCGCATGCCCGAGAGCGCGCCGTCGATGGCGCTCGCGACGGCGCGCTCCATGGTGGCGGCCGATGCCTCGACGCTGCCGTCGCTGCCGGCGCGCCAGCGATATGGGATCCGCGCCCCCGGCCGGAGCGGATGCAGACCGCGGCCGTACACCGCCGCCCGGATCGACGACGTGCCGATGTCGAGGGCGAGCACCCGCGCCACCCCGGCATCTTATGTCAGGGCATTCGCAGTGCGCCGACGCCGAGAAAGGCCAGCATGTCGGCTTCCTCCTCGATGACCTTCGCGATCGGCTTGCCGGCGCCGTGCCCCGCGCGGGTCTCCACCCGCAGCAGAACCGGCCCGCCCCCGCCGGCGGCCTGCAGGCGCGCCGCGAACTTCTTCGCCATCCCGGGGGCGACGCGGTCGTCGGTATCGGCGGTCATGATCATCGTCCGCGGATAGGCCACGCCTTCGCGCACGTTGTGGTACGGCGAGTAGCGGAGCAGGTACGGGAACTGGTCCGGATCGTCGGCGCAGCCGTACTCGGGAATCCAGAACCGCCCGACCGTGAACCGGTGATAGCGCAGCATGTCCGCCACCGGCACGCGGCAGAGGACGGCGCCGAACAGCTCGGGACGCTGGGTCATCACCGCGCCGACGAGCAGGCCGCCGTTGCTCCCGCCTTCGATTGCGAGCAGGTCGGGGCGCGTGTAGCGCTCGCCGATCAGGTACTCCGCCGCGGCGATGAAATCGTCGAACACGTTCTGCTTGCACTCGAGCATGCCGGCGCGGTGCCACGCCTCGCCGTACTCGCCGCCGCCGCGAAGGTTCGCGAGGGCGAAGATCCCGCCGCGATCGAGCAGCGGGAAATTCCCCGGGTCGTACGCGGGCGTGCGATTGATGTTGAACCCGCCATAGCCGCTCAGCAGAACCGGGCGCTCGCCGTCGCGCGGGAGGCCGGCGCGGTGCACGAGGAACATCGACACCGGCGTCCCGTCCTTGCTCTCGTACCAGACCTGGGTGGTGCGATACGCCTGCGAAGGGAGCCGTAGATCGCTCCCGCCCTTCGGCGGAACGTCTCGCGGCAGTGGATCTGCGGCCTCGAGGCCGGAGCTGCCTGCCGATCTGAATGCACACGGCGGGGTCGTAAATGAGGCAAAGGTCACGACGATCTCGTCGCGATCCGTATGTGCGTCAAGCGTGACGACGGTGCCAATCTCCGGAAGCTCGATCGCCCCCAGCCGCGACCCGTCCAGCGCGAATCGCACGATCCGATCGCTGGCGTTCTCGAGGAACACCGCGACCAGCGAGCCGGCCGCCATCGCCACGCTCGACAGCCGATGCGGACCTTCGGGCACCACCTCGCGCAGCAGCGGAGCCGGATGCGACGGATCGACGGACACGACGCGCCCCATCGGCGCGTCCCGAGTCGTGCGGAAGTAGAGCAGGCCGCCCGCCGACTCGATGAAGTCATAGGCGGCGTCGAAGCCCCGGAACAACGCGCGCGGGGCGGCGTCCACGCGGCGATCGATCAGATACACCTCGCTGTCGTCGCTGGCGCCGCGCTGCGCGACGATGACCGCGTAGCGGTCGTCGTCGGATACGTGGACGAGCGGCACGATCTCCTTTTCCTCCGGCTTCTCGAAGACGAGCGCGTCCGCCGCCTGCGCGTCGCCGCAGCGGTGGAAGAAGATGCGCCCGAAATACTGTTCGTCCTCGGGCGGAACGCTGCCCGGCTCCGGGAAGCGGAGGTAGTAGAACCCGGTGTTGTCGGCCGTCCATGCGATGCTCGCGAATTTCACCCACGCGAGCCGATCGTCCAGATCGGCCCCATCCTCGACGCGGCGGACGCGGATCGTCTGCCGATCGCTGCCGTGTTCGGATATCGCGTACGCGATCAGCGATCCGTCGGGCGAGGCCGCGATCGCCGTCAGCGCCGTCGTCCCGTCGCCGCTCAGGCGGTTGGGATCGAGGAGCACGCGGGGCGCGCCGCTCCAGCCGCGCCGCACGTAGAGCACGGGCTGGTTGAGCAGTCCCGGGTTGTGGCTGAAGAAGTAGACGTCGCGGCGGCGATACGCGGCGACGGTGCGCGGATAATCGAAGCGCCGCGTCAGCTCCTCGACGAGCGCGTCGCGCGCCGGGCCGTCGAGCATCGATCGCGTGAGCGCGTTCTGTGCGTCGACCCAGGCGCGCGTCTCGGGACTGCCGTCGTCCTCCAGCCAGCGATAGGGGTCCGCGACCGCGACACCGTGGAGCACTTCGACGAGGGGATCGACGCGGGCAGGCGGATAGCGGACGGGCACCGTGTCTCCCACTATAATCGCTGGTCATGAAGCGCCATCTGCTCGTCCTGGCTTGTGTGGCCGGCGGTGTGTTCGCAACCGTCTCGGCGCAGCCGCCGCTGTTCTCGACCTCGCTCCCGAAAGAGGAGTTCGCCGCGCGGCGGGCCAAGGTGCTGCAGACGATCGGCGACGGAGTCGCCGTGCTGCAGGGCGCCACCGAGACCTCTGCGTACGAGAAGTTCCGTCAAGGCAATCAGTTCTACTATCTGACCGGCGTCATCACGCCGCGCGCGATCCTCGCGATCGACGGGCGGACGAAGACGTCGACGCTGTACCTGCCGCCGAACAACCCGCAGATGGAGCGCTCGGAAGGGCCGCTGCTCGGGCCCGGGCCCGCGGCGGAGCAACTGTCGGGCATCGAGCGGGTGCGGCCGCGCGAGGAGTTCGACGCCTTTGCCGCGAGTCTCGCCGGGCGGACGATCTACACGGCCGTCCGCGGCGAGACGACGCTGATGGGCACGCCCGATCGCGCCGCGGCGCACGCCCGCGCCAGGGCCGCCGATCCGTGGGACCTGCCGGGCTCGCGCGAGGAGTTCTTCAAGTCACGCCTGGCGGAGAAGGCGCCGGGCGCCCGGTTCGAGAATCTCGACGACGTGCTCGACGAGCTGCGGATGGTGAAGAGCGCGCGCGAGATCGCCCTGCTGCGCGAGTCGACCAGAATCGCCGGCCTGGCGCTGATGGAAGGGATGCGCTCGGCGGAGCCGGGAATGTACGAGTACGAGATCGAGGCGATCGGCGACTACATCTTCAAGAAGCACAACGCGCAGGGCCCGGCTTATTACGGGCTGGTCGCCACCGGCACCAACGCCGCCTGGCCGCACTACCACGCCGCGCAGGCGCAGCTGAAATCCGGCGACCTCGTGCTCTTCGACTACGCCCCCGACTACCAGTACTACACCTCCGACGTGACGCGCATGTTCCCGGCGAACGGCAAGTTCACGCCCGATCAGCGCGAGCTGTACGGCATCTACGTGAAGCTGTATCAGGCGATCATGACGTCCATCCGCCCGGGCGCCACCGGCGACATCCTGAAGGACGTCGTCCGGAAGATGGACGACGCGATGGCGTCGCACGGGTTCCGCAGCCAGAAGAACCGGGATGCGGCGGTGCGCTTCGTCGAGAGCTACCGGGCGCGGCTGGCGTCGCCGCGGCCGAACGCGACCCTCGGCCACATGGTGGGCATGGAAGTCCATGACGTCTCGAAGAACTTTTCCGGCTATCGGCCGGGCATGGTGTTCACCATCGAACCGGCGCTGACCATTCCGGACGATCGCGTCTACATCCGTCTCGAAGACATGATCGTGATCACGGAGAGCGGCTACGAGAACATGTCCGCGTTCGTGCCGTCGGAGATCGACGCCGTCGAGAAGCTGATGGCCGAGCCGGGAATCGCGCAGTTCATGCGCAAGCCGTCGTCCACCGCGTCGCGCTGATTCGGCGGCGATGCTCCGCCGTGCGCCGCCACCGTTTCCTGGTGTTTCTCGCCGCGGTCTTCGCCGCGAAGCTCGTGGTCGTCCTGCAGTTGCGGCAGCATCCGCTGCTGCAGGCCGATCTGCCGGGCGTCGAATCCACTGCCTACGCCGCACTTGCCGCGCGGGCCCAGGCGGGAGAGCTGGTGCTGCCGCTCTACGCCAACTTCGTGGCGCTGATCCTGGCGGCCGGCGGGACGATGGCGTCGGTGAGGATCGCGCAGATCCTGCTGGGAACCGCGGCGGTCGCGTGCCTCTTCTCCGCGACGCGCATCTGGTTCGGGGAGCGGGCGGCCTGGGTCGCGGCGCTGCTCGCCTCCCTGACCGGCCTGTTCACCTTTTATGAAGCGACGATCCTGCCGTCGGCGCTGGACCCGTTCCTGACCGCCGCGGCGCTCGCCGCGATCGCCACCGCGTTAATCGGCCGGCGAACCTGGCTCGCCGCCGCCGCTGCCGCGGTCCTGATGCTGCTGCTGAACCGGCCGATGTTCCTGAACCCCGGCCTGTACTTCTACATCGGCAACAATGCCGCTTCCGACGGCACCTACCGGCCGGTCGCCGGCATCGCGGCCGAGGATCCGCGGCAGCAGCGTGAGGACGCACGGGCGATCGCCGAAGCATCCGCGGGACGCAAGCTGACCGGCCGCGGCGTGACGGCGTACTTCCTGGACCTCGGGCGCAGCTGGATCAGCCTGCACCCGGCGGACGCCGCCGCGCATTTCGCGCGCAAGCTGGCGCTGGTCTTCAACTCGGGGCACGTGGCGGCGAGCTACAGCTTTCCCTTTTACGCCCGTGACGCCGGCACGCTGCTCGGCTGGCTGTTCGTCGGGCCGTGGCTGCTCCTGCCGCTCGGCCTCACCGGGCTGACGATCGGCCTGTTCCACGAGCGGCGAAGCGACTACGTGATCTGGGCGGCGTTCGTCCCCATCTACGCCGTTGCCATCGCCGTGTTCGTCGTCACCGAGCGCGATCGCCTGCCCCTCCTCGTGCCGCTGTGCGCCGGCGCCGGCGCCGCCGCGGACTTCTTCGTCTCGCGTGCGAGGCGCCCCGCTACGCTGCGGCGCGGCGTCCGTCGACCGGCGTACATCGCCGGCGCGTTCGCGGTGCTGTGCGCGTTCGCGGTGCTCACCAACGTGCCGATCCCGCGCGGCGACGGGCGCGGTGAAGAACGCGCGCGGATGGCGGAAGCGATGATCGTTCGCGATCGGATCGATCTCGCGGAAGAGTGGACGGCGAAAGCGCTCGAGATGCACCCCCGTCCGGCAGACGTCCACCTGCGCGTCGGGCGCCGGCTCGCGGTGCACAGCCGGCCGGAAGCGGCGCTGCCGCATCTGGATCGCGCCCTGACGCTGGATCCGGGCTCGGCAGAGGCGCATTACGCGATGGGGCAGGCGCTCCTGCAGGCGAAGCGCGCCCGGGACGCGGTTCCGCACCTGCGCGCGGCGCTGAAAGGCGGCGTCGGCGAAACGTTCGCCGCCTACGATCTGGCGCGCGCGCTCGCCGCCGTCGGCGATCGTGCGGGCGCCCTTCAGACGCTGCAGGCGCTGGGCGTGCCGGCCGCCGGGGACGCCGCGAAGGCGGCGCCCGGCGCGCCGTCCGACCGCGACCACTGGTATGCGCTCGGCACGCTCGCGCTCCAGCTCGAATCGCCGTCGCTCGCCGCGGTCTTCTTCAATGCGGCGATTGCCGCCGCGCCGCGATTCGCGCGGGCGCATCGCGATCTCGGCGTGGCGTTGATCCTGATGGGACGCCACCAGGATGCGGTCGTGCCGCTGGAGCAGGCGGCGGCGCTCGACCCTGCCGATACGGTGACGCAGCAATACCTGACGCGCCTTCGGCAATACCTCAGGCGGGTCAGATGATCCGCGGCTGCGTTGTCGCGCTCCTCGCCGTCCTCGCCGCCAACGCCGCATGCACCCGGCGGAGCGACCCGCCGGCGCCGGCGGCCGTCAAGCCGTCGATCCTGCTGATCACGCTCGACACGACCCGCGCCGATGCGATCGGACCGGAGGCGCGGGGCATCGAGACATCCGCCTTCAACGCGGTGGCGGCGCGCGGACGGCGGTTCCGTCAGGCGTATGCGACAGTGCCGGAGACGCTGCCGTCGCACGCATCGATGATGACCGGACTGTACCCCGCCGGCCACGGCGTTCACCAGAACGCCCGCTACGTGCCGGCCTCGGCGGCGCTGCTCGCCGAGAAGCTGCGCGCGGCCGGCTATCGGACGGCGGCATTCGTGTCGTCGTTCGC
Source organism: Vicinamibacterales bacterium (assembly GCA_035699745.1). Taxonomy (NCBI): domain Bacteria; kingdom Pseudomonadati; phylum Acidobacteriota; class Vicinamibacteria; order Vicinamibacterales; species Vicinamibacterales bacterium. Next base: position 45,006 of record DASSPH010000102.1, on the reverse strand, counting down.
GCTGGCGGCGCGATTCGGGCTCGCCCGCGGATTCGACGCGTATGACGACGGGCAGCCGGCGGGAGGGCCTGAGCGCGCGGCGCGCGAGACGACCGAGGCGGCGCTGCGCGCGTTGTCGATCGATTCGGGCCAGCCGCTGTTCCTCTGGGTCCACTACTACGATCCGCATACGCCGTACGCGCCGCCCGAGCCGTTCCGGTCGCGCTTCGCGGCGAATCCATACCAGGGGGAAGTCGCGGCGATGGACGAGCAGATGGGCCGGCTCACGCAGGCGTTCGAACGGCAGGCGCGCGGTCCGGTCGCGGTCGTCGTCGTGGCGGATCACGGTGAAGGGCTCGGCGATCACGGCGAGCCGCAGCACGGCCAGCTTCTCTATCAGTCCACGATGCAGGTGCCGCTGGCGATTGCGGGACCGGGCGTCGAGCCCGCCGTGATCGACGAACCGGTCAGCACGCGGCGCGTGTTCCACACGATCCTCGACTGGGCCGGGCTCGGCGCCGACCAGAGCCTGCGCGGCCGCCACGAGGAAGTCGTGCTCGGCGAGGCGATGAAGCCGTTCCTCGAATACGGCTGGCAGCCGCAGGTGATGGCGGTCGCGGGACGCTTCAAGACGATCCTGGCCGGGCGGCTCGAGACCTACGACCTTGCGGCGGATCCCGGAGAGCGGCACGACCTCGGATCGAGCGCGGCGCCTGCCGGGCTGCGGCGATCGCTCGACGACTATCCGGCGCCGTCGCCGGATGCGGCGCGCCCGCCCGGGAACCTGGACGCCGAGGCCAGGCGCCGGCTCGCGGCCCTCGGCTACGTCGGCGCCACCAGCGCGCCGGTGGTCCGCCGCGGCGCGCCGCGGCCGGCGGACATGACGGCGCTGTTTCCGGTGATGGAGGAGGCGGCGGCGCTGTTCGCGGCCGGCGACTTCCGCCGCGCCATCGTCCCGCTGCGGAAGATCCTGGCCGCGGATCCGTACAACCTCGACGCGGCGCTGCGCCTGGCGACCGCGCACTCGACCCTCGGGGAGGAGAAGGAGGCGGCCGCGGCGTTCGAGAACGCCGGATCGATCGCGCCGAAGTCGCAGGACGTCCGCACGTACCTCGCGCTGCACTACGCCCGCACGGCCGACTGGCCCCGCGCGATTCCGCTGCTCGAACAGGTCGTCGCGGAGAGCCCCGATCGCCTGACCGCCGTCGAGGCGCTCGCCACCCTGCACGCCCGGCGCGGTCAGGCGGCGATGGACCAGGGGCGGACGGCGGAGGCGCTCGCGGACTTCGAGCGGGCGCGGACGCTGAACCCGGCCGGGTTCACGAAGGATCTCGAGCTGGGCGTGCTGTATCTCGCGTCGCGCCGCGTCACGGAGGCGCGAGCCGCCCTCGATCGGGCGCTCGCGTCGCGGCCCGACGATCCCATGGCGCTGTTCAAGCGCGCCCAGGTCAGCGTGCTCTTGAACGAGCCGGACGCGCGCGCCCGCATCGATCGCGCCCGCCAGAAGGCGGACGCGACGACGAGGGTGTTGATCGAGAGGGAGCGGCTGTTTCAGAGATAGGCATCAGCGATCAGCTGAAGCTGTTTCTTCAGAACTGCAGTCTGAACGCGACCTGCACCCGGCGTGGATCGTAGAAGTTGCGCGACTGGCCGAAGGTCGCGAGGTGCACGCTGGGCTGCGGGTTGTAGCCGGTCTGGCGGTTGAACACGTTGAACAGGTCGATGTCGAGCTGTCCGTTCAGCCGCGCGCGAAACGGGACGTTCTGGGTGTACTTCAGGTCCAGTTGCGCGTGCGGCGACGTCCGGCGGGATCCCGCCGGTTCGGCAAACCGGTTCGTGTCGCTCGTCGACGTCGTCAGCGTCCGGTACGGTTCGTAGCTCCACATCTCCCAGGGATGTCCCGACTGCGCGATGACGTAGAAGCCGGCGTTGGCGCGCCAGGGGAGCAGGTACGAGCCGTACACCTTGAGGGAGTGGGGACGATCGCCGCGCAGCGTGCCGAGCCGGTTGTCCCACATCTGGCGGCCGGCGCCGTCGGCGATGTTCGACGATCCGATGAAGATGTTGGCGTCGTTGCCGACGGTCGAGTTGTCCTGGTCGAAGTTCCCGTAGTAGTCGCTCCACGTATACGAGCCCTTCACGAATCCCTTGGGGTGGGTCCAGTCGGCCTCGAGCGTCAGCTCCTTGTAGCGCGTGAACGCGCCGTCGAGCTCGGCGATGACGTAGCTGCCGGCCGAGCCGCCGGTGCCGATCTGTCCGAGCCGCGCCGCGAGGTCGGGGATGTACAGCTCCTGCGGGTATCCGGCAGGCGGGGCGAACAGCAGGCGCGCGTTGTTGTTCGTGTCCTCCCAGAAATGCTCCCCCTTCCGGTAGCGGAAGTAGGCGCGTCCGGCGAGGCGCGACGTCAGCTGCCGCGAGGTGCCGATCAGGTATTCGTTGTGCGTCGGCGGCGTCAGGTCGGCGTCGAAGAGCTTGCCGGTCGACGAGATGTTCGGATCGGTGGCGAAGAGCACGCCGCTGGCGTCGAAGTACGCCTGGATGGTCGTGGCCAGGTTCCGATCCCAGGACGCCGCGCGCGGCAGCGAGCCGACGACGGGGTTGTACCTGGCGAAGCTCGCATAGACGGTATCGGTGCCGTTGTAGGCCCAGGTCGTGCTGAGGCGCGGCTGGATCGTCTTGCGGAACGGGATCTCGTGCATCAGGTAGCGGCGCGACTTCACGTCGGTCGACGTCACCCGCACGAATCCGGAAAGCGTCGACGGATCGTTGTTGAGCCCCTGCCCGTACAACTTGTCGTTGCTCGCGAGCACGCCGACATTGAAGGTGAAATCCCGCCAGTTGATGGTGTCGTTGGCCTCGATGCTCTGCGAGCGGTACTCGGAGTTGATCAGCGGCGGCGCGGTGCCGAATCCCTGCTGCTGGAAGGCGGCGAGGTAGTAGATCGGCGTCCCCTGGAAGCTGGTGCGGCCGCCCGGGACGGTGATCGAGCCCCAGCCGTTGGAGCTGCGCAGCAGGTGCTCGGCGTCCTTGTAGTTCTGATAGCCGCCGTGCAGGCTGTGACGCATGCCGAGGGCGGCGAACGTCAGGTTGTAGCCAATCTGCGCGCTGTCGCGGAAGAAGTCGTCCTTGTCGAACAGGCTGCCGTAGCCGACCAGTCCGCCGCCGCGCTTCGTGCCGTCCTGGGTGTAGCCGTAGCGATCGATCAGCGGCGCGATGAACGCGTTGTAGGCGTCCTGCCCGGCGATGATCGAGGGGACGGTGAAGAGCCCCTGCTTGTCGAGGTTGGCCACGTCCAGCCGCGTGCCGATCGCCGTGGACGGCGAGACGCCCGCGGCGTTGTCCGGACGGCTCTGCGTCTTGTTGGCGAAGTGTGTCCACTTGAAGGTCGCGTAGCTCATCGCGTTGATGATCCACGAGCCGTCGGCGGTGCCGATCCGGAGGGACGCTTCGTTGCCGCTGCCGCTGCTCGGCGTCTGCGCCGAGCCGAACAGGTTGCTGCGGTCGAGACGGTGTTCCTCGCGGAGGCTGACGTTGAGCAGCGTCGATCGGGTCGGCGTCACGGTCAGCTTGCCGAACCCTTCGTTGCGCACGCTCTTGTAGTCCGGCAGTTCACCGTACAGGTTCGACCGGTTGTCGCGGGAGTTCTGCGGCCGGTAGTACGAGCCGTAGAAGAACAGGCGGTCCGGCAGGATCGGGCCGCCGGCGTTGACGTCCGTCCACATCCGCGTCTGCTCGTAGCGCGAGGCGCTGCCGCTGTTCAGGCCGGCGGCCATGCCGGGATTCTGGAACTGCCAGCTGATCATCCCCGCGAAGCGGTTGGTGCCCGAGCGGCTGACCGAATCCACCGCGAATCCGCCGGCGCGGTGGAAGTCCACTGCCTTGGCCCCACCCTTGACGACCGTCATCTGCGCGATGTCGTGCGCCGCCGGCTCGGCCGACAGCGTGCCGAACAGCGGCAGCGTGACGTTGACGCCGTCGAACGCATACACGTTGTCCTGGCCGTTGCTGCCGGCGCTCGGGCCGCGGGTCGTGTCCTGCGTGTACTGCACGCCGGGAATCAGCTTGATCAGGTCGCGATATTCCTGCCCGACCGGCACGCTCGTGATCTGCGCGCTCGAGATGCCGCTGGTGATCGCCGCCGACGTCTTGTCGATCAGCGGAGACTCGGCGGTGACGGTGACCGCTTCGGTGACGCCGCGGACGCCGAGCGACGTGTCGGCCGTGGTGATCTCCGACAGCTGCACCTGCGCCTTGCGGGTCTGCGTCTGCATGCCGTCGAGCGTGAACGTCAGCGTGTATTCGCCGGGGGGCAGCGCCGGCAGCTGATACGTGCCGTCGCCGCTCGTGACCGTGACGCGCGGCCCGGGCAGGACGTTGGACCGCGCCTCGACCGTCACGCCGGGCAGCACCGCGCCCTGCGTGTCGGTGACCTTCCCCTGGATCGAGCCGGTCTGCTGAGCGACGGCCGGAATCGAGGCGAAGACGAGTATCAGGCAGGAAAAAGTACGAACCAGTGCACGCGCAGGCAGCATTCAATCCTCCAATGAAGCCGCGAACGCGCGATCCTATCACGCAGCGGAGTTGGCGTGGACGGCGGCGCCGAGCAGACCGGCTTCGGAATTGAGAATGACGGCGACCGGGATGGTCGAGACGAACGCGGCCAGCGGCTCCTTGGCGCGGAACGCGTCCAGGAACAGCCCCTTCTCGAACACCGGGAGGATCTTCGGCGCGATGCCGCCGCCGACGTAGACGCCGGCGGTCGCCACCGTGCGCAGCGCGAGGTTGCCGGCTTCCGCGCCGTAGGCGGCGACGAACAGATCGAGCGTCTCGACGCATTTCCCGCAGCGGCGCTGCATGGCGGAGGCGCTGATCGCCGCCGGCAGATCCGCCGGGTCGTCGACCGCACCGACTCCGGCGCAGGTGCGCTCGGGCACGAACGCGGCCGGCGAGATGTAGGTGCGGCTGCCGAACGCGTCGTGCGTGAACTGATAGATGTTGACCAGGCCGGGACCCGAGATGATGTGCTCGTTGCTGCACCGGCCGTAGACGCGCGACACGGCCGTCAGCAGTTCGATCTCGCGCGGCGTCCGTGCGCCCCAGTCGGCGTGCCCCGCCTCGGTCTCGCCCGGCATGAAGCGCCCGTCGACGTTCAGCAGCAGCGACTCGCCGAGGCCGGTGCCCGCGGCGATCACCGCCGCGTTGCCGCCGGGCTGCGCCACGCCCTGCTGCAGGACCTTCAGCTCGTTCGGCTCGAGCACCGCGACCGAGTAGGCCATCGCCTCGAGATCGTTGAGGATGTGGACCCTGGCCAGCGCCGCGGCCCCGGCGATCTCCGCCGCGTCGACCACCCACGGCACGTTGGTCAGCCGCGCCACCTGGTCGGTCACCGCGCCGGCCACCCCGAACGTCGTCGCCTTCACCGCGCGCGCGTCGACGCCGCTCGCCTTGAGGAACTCGCGAATCATCGGCACGACGCCGTCGTAGTCGAGGGTCGTGAACTCGCCGACGTCGATCCGCGCCGGCCGTTCCGGCGCTTCGGCGAAGAGGCCGAGCAGCGTCTTGGTTCCTCCGACATCAGCAGCCAGCAGCACGCGCCAAGATTATCCGATTTCCAAATTCCCAAATTTCCAGATTTCCAGATCCCCATTGACTTTCCCACTCGCCTGTCTCATCTTGACCGTCGGATGCCATCGGCCCCCGACGATGACGCGCGGCGCCGGCAGTTGTACGGCGCGCGCGACGTGCGCAGTCTGTATCCCCGGGTCAGCGAGAACCACCTGCGATACCTGGAGAAATGGGGGCTGATTCGTCCCGCGGCGCAGTCGTCGAACGAGCGCCTCTACAGCTTCACCGATGTCTCCACGATCAGGCAGCTCGCCGCCGAGCTCGACCGCCAGGTCCCGCTGAAGACCGCGCTGCGGACGCTCATGGCCGAGCACCAGGGGCAGCTGCAGCTCGATTTCCACGCCTCGGGCACGTCGCCCGCGAAAGTCGTCGCGCTGCAGGGGCGGTCGCCGCGCAAGCCGCCGGAACGCCCGTCCGCGTCGATTCCCACCGGCAACGCCTTTCCGTTCTCGGATCCGCAGGCCGCGCTCGCCGCCAAGTACTTCATCGAAGGCTCGCGCCTGGACGACGGCAACGAGGACACGCTCGAATCGGCGGCGGCGGCGTACCGGAAGGCGCTGGTGATCGACCCCGATCTGGTTCCGGCGATCGTCAACCTCGCCAACATCCATTACGCGCGCGACGAGCTGATCGAGGCGCAGGCGCTCTACGAGCGCGCCATCGGCCTCGACCCCGACTGCTTCGAGGCGCATTTCAACCTGGGCAACATCCACCACGACCTCGGCCGCTACGAGGACGCGCTGGTCTGCTACCGCGACGCGGTGGCGCTGAACGGCAGCTACGCCGACGCGCACTTCTATCTGGCGGTGACGCTGGAGAAGACGGGGCATTCGCCGGAAGCGAAGCCCCACTGGCGGGCTTACCAGGAACTGGCGCCCGAAGGGGAGTGGATCGAGTTAGCGCGCGAGTTCAGTGACTGACGCAATTGGCGATCGCCGATTGCAGAGTGGCGATCGACAATTGGCGATTGCGGGATTGGCGATCGACGGATTGACGATCGACAATTCAATCGGCAATCGGCGATCCGTCGATCGCCAATCGCCAATCATCACTTGTCGATCGCCAATCTGCAATCGTCAATCGCCATTAGTAGGCGTTCCTATCCACCCACTCCCGCTTCTTCGGCGTGCGGCGCAGCTTGTAGAACGCGCACTCCGGGCACCACGAGTCGGCCTTGAAGTCGTTCTTTCCCGCGAAGGGCAGCACGTCGCGGTGCGTGCAGAACTCGCCGTCCTCCGGCGCGCAGCGCCAGCGGCACGACTTGAACTTCATGACGGCCGGCGCGACCAGCGGCGCGTCCGCGGCCGGAGCGGCCGGCGTCTCGCCGCCGGCAGGCGAGGGTTCTGCCGGCGCAGGGCCGGGCGAGGGGGCAAACGGATTCATATCGTCTCTCATCCCTGGAGTTCCGAACCAAATGAGCGCTGCAGCGCCTGAAGCGCGCGCAGCTCTTCGGGAGCCACCAGCGTCAGCGCGGTGCCGGTCGCGGCGGCGCGGCCGGTGCGCCCCACGCGGTGCACGTAGGTCTCGCGGGAGGTCGGCACTTCGTAATTGACCACGTGGGTAATGCCGTCGATGTCGAGCCCGCGCGCCGCGACATCGGTCGCGACCAGCACGTGATACTGGCCGCCGCGGAAGCCCTCGACCGCCGCGGTCCGCTGCTGCTGCGTCCGATCCGCGTGCAGCGCCGCGGCGCGAATGCCGAAGCCCTGCAGCTTCCGCGCGAGCCGCTCGGCGCCGGACTTGGTCCGCATGAAGACGAGAATCGGTCCTTGCGTCCGGCGCAGGAACTTCGCCAGCCACTCCGTCTTCTCCGCCGCCGGCACGTTCTCGATCTCGTGCGTGATCGATCGCGCCGGGCCGCCGGCCGATCCGATCTGCACGTACTGCGGATCGCGCACCACTTCGTCCAGCAGCTTCATCACTTCGTCCGGCATGGTCGCCGAGAAGAGCAGCGTCTGGCGCTTGTCGACGGGCGGCAGCGTCGCGGCAATCCGCTTGACGTCGGGCCAGAAGCCCATGTCCATCATGCGATCCGCCTCGTCGAGGACGAAGGTGTCGACCCGCGAGAAATCGACCACCCCGCTGCGCTGATGATCCATCAGCCGGCCGGGCGTGGCGACGACGATGTCGACCCCGGCCTTCAGCGCGCGCTCCTGCGCCCCCATCTCGACGCCGCCGTAAACCGCGACGCTGGTGAGATCGGTGTGGTAGGTGAATCCCTGGACATCGTCTTCGATCTGCACGCACAGCTCGCGCGTGGGCGCGAGGATCAGCACGCGGGTGAACCCGCGGTCGTCGGGCCGCTCGGCGCGAGCGGTCAGCACGCGGTGCAGAATCGGCAGCACGAAGGCGACGGTCTTGCCGGTGCCGGTATCGGCGCAGCCGATCACATCATGCCCCTGCAGCGCGATCGGAATCACCGCGCTCTGGATCGGCGTCGTCTTCTCGAAGCCGCGGATCGTCACCCCTTCGAGCAGCGAAGGCTCGAGGCCGAGGGTGCTGAACGGCACCGGCAGCGGATCGTACTCGGCCTGCGGACGGTCCGGCGACTGCGGCTTGTGGGGCGCGTGGAACTGCGTGCGGCCGCCGCCGTGCGGGCCGTGCGACGCGTGCGGCGGGCGGCGCGAGCCGCGTCTGCGCCGACGTGGCCCTCGTGGTTCGGTTGAGTGGGAGTTCAATGGCGGTTCAGCGAGCGCGGAAGGTAATGATGCCGCGGACGGGATCGTAGGGGGACACGCCGACGGTCACGCGATCTCCTGGCACTACCTTGATCCGGAAGCGGCGCATCCGGCCGCTCAACTGCGCAAGCACCTCGTGACCCTGGTCGCACTGCACGCGATACAACCCGCCGCTGTGGACCGCCACGACGGTTCCTTGCACATCAATCAGATCGTCCTTGCTCAAATGCTATCCTTTCTACGTTCAAAGATTGTGCCACGTTTTGCCGTGCTGTGTAAAGGACTACAGTGCGCGAACGGCGGCCTCGACGCGCGCCGCCAGCGCGGCGTAGTCGTTGCCGGTCAACACGATAGGCGGGCCGAAGGCGCAGCGCGCACGCGCGACGGCGGGGAACCGGGCGTGCCGCGGCAGCACCTGATCCAGCCCGTCGAGCCGGACCGGAACCACCGGCACCCCGATGCGTGAGGCGATCATCCCGACCCCGGGCTGAAACCGCGCGATGTCCCCCGTTTCGGTGCGCCGCCCTTCCGGGAAGATCAGGATCGAATAGCCGTTCTCGACCAGCTCGCCGACATAGCGCAGCGTCTGCCGCGTCCCCGTGCTCGTCTGCGTCAGCGGGAAGGCGTTGAAGAACAGCGCCGAGAGGTAGTAGTTCAGGCTGTTGGTGAACCACTCCCGCCGCGTGTGCCGTTCCGGGAAGAAATGCGCGTTGAAGAACTCCTTCATCATCGCCGGCGCGGTGCGGTAGCGCCACTGCGGCGGCAGCGAGTCGAGAATCACCGGCCCGTCGAAGTGGCTCTGATGGTTCGCGGCGAAGATGACCGGACCATCGATGCCCTGCAGGTGCTCGAGCCCGCTCACCGTCACCCGCGCGAAGATCCGGCCGAGCGGCAGGATCCACGTCGGCAGACTGATGCGCCGCGCGATCCGCGCCGGCAGCGATCGGTTCCACGACGGGAAGACGATCTCTTTCGATCCACCACCGGGCCCGGGTGTGAGGTCGGCTGCGGTCGACGAACCGGCGACGCCGGGCGTGCCGGTAAAGGCTGCCGGCTCGACCAGGCGCTCCAGATCCGCGATCGTCGCCGCGGCGCTGAACGCCGTCTCGTCGACCGTCACCTGAAACGTCTCCTCGAGCGCCATCATCAACTCGACCCGTTCGAGCGAGGTCAGGCCCAGCTCGTCGATCGTGGTCGCCGGCTCGAGCGTCCGGCCCGGCGCGAACCGCTCGAGAACGCTGCGGACGTCGCGCGCCCCCGGCCTGACGGCCGGGCCCGCCGGTGACTGGCCCGACAACCAGTTGCGCAACTCCCGCCGTTTCAGCTTGCGCGTGCCTTCGGTCCGCGGCAGCTCCCTGCCGGGCCAGATCGCAGACGCGCGGATCTTCTGATGATCGCCGAGCTGCGCGTTCGCGGCCCGCACCACCGCGTCCGTGTCCGTGCCCGCCGCGAGCACGAGAATCGCCTGCACCCGCTCCGCGGTGCTGCCGGCGACCGGCGCCCCGACGACGGCGGCGTCGACCACGCCGGGCTGCTGCAGCAGCGCGCGCTCGACGTCTTCCGGAAACACGTTCAGCCCTTCGGGCGTCACGATCATTTCCTTCTTCCGCCCGCGGATCATCAGCCGCCCTTCGGCGTCGAGCTCGCCGATGTCGCCGGTGTGGAACCAGCCGCCGGCGAACGCCTCCCGGGTGGCCTCCGGCGCGTTGAAGTAGCCGGTGGTGACGTTCTCGCCGCGCACGAGGATCGCGCCGTCCTCGGCGATCTTGATCTCGACGCCGGCGATGGGCTTGCCGACCGCGCCGCGCCGCGCGTGCAGCGGATGATTGAGCGTCACGATCGGCGCCGTTTCCGTCAGGCCGTAGCCTTGCACGACGAGGAACCCGAGCCGCCCCCAGAACGCTTCCAGCTCGGGATCGAGCGGCGCCGCGCCGACCACCATCGCCCAGAACTTGAACCCGAACAGGCGATGGATCCGCCGGTAATGCCACCACCGCTTCGCCCAGTGCGTGCCGGCGGGCGGCGGCTCCGCCGCTTCGGGCGCGACGCGCAGGATGTAGTCCCTGAGGACCTCGAGGATCTTCGGCACGCACACCAGCACCGAGATCCGGCGGTGCTTGATCTGCCGCACGATGTCGTCCGGCGCGTAGCTGCGCGTGAATACGACGACGCCGGGAAGCATCGGCGGCACGAACGTCGCCATCGCCTGTCCGAACATGTGGCTGAGCGGCAGCAGGTTCAGGAACCGGATCGGGCGGAACGGCAGCGTGTACTTCCGGTACTTCGCCATCTCGCGCTCGATCGGCACGATGTTGGCGAGGATGTTCCTGTGCGTCAGGACCACGCCCTTCGGTTCCGCCGTCGCCCCCGACGTGAAGATGATCTCGGCGGTAGTCTGCGCGCTGATGCCTTCCGCTCCACCGCCTGCTGCACTGTCCGCGGCGTCCGGCTTCTGCCGGAAGATCGCCCCGACGCTCCACATCGTCCGGCTGCCGGCGATCGCCGCGGCGTCCACCGCATCGCCGACCAGGACTGCCCTCGCATCGACGATCGACGCCACCTTCAGCAGGAACTCGGCCGACGCGCGATAGTCGATCGGCACGACGACGACGCCTTCGAGCAGCGCGCCCCACAGCGCGGCGACCCATTCCGGACGGTTCTCGCTCCAGAGTGCGATGGCCTGGCCCGCCGTGATGCCGTTCGACCTCAGCCGCGCGGCGAACGCGTGCGACGCGCGGGCCAGCTCTCCGTACGTCCACGACCACGTGCGGTAGCCGTCGTCGTACACGAGAAACTGCGCGTCCTTCGACCCGTCGCGGGTGACGTCCTCGAAGAAGTCGAGCAGCGTGCGTCGCGTCATGGGTCCTGAATTATGATTGAAAACAATGCGCGTGTTCTTGACGGGCGGAACCGGTTACGTGGGGGCGGCGGTACTCGACGCGCTCGTGCGCGGCGGTCACCGCGTCGATGCGCTGGTCCGCAACAGCGAAGGTGCGGCCCGCGTGCAGGCGCGCGGCGCGCAACCGGTGCTCGGCGACGTCATGCAGCCCGCGACGTGGCGCGATGCCGCCGCCGCGGCCGACGGATCGGTTCATGCCGCCGCCGACAGCGGCGTCAAGGCCCGCCAGCTCGACGCGATTGCGGTCGAGACGCTGACGCGGCTGCCGCCGAAGGCGGGGCGCTTCCTCGTCTACACGTCCGGCATCTGGGTGCTGGGGCCCGCGCCCGCGCCGATCGACGAGACCGCGCCGGTGAATCCCATCGAGATCGCGGCGTGGCGTCCGGCGCACGAGAACCGCGTGCTCGAGCTCGCCAGGGAAGGCGCGCGCCCCGTGGTCATCCGTCCGGGGATCGTCTACGGCGGCTCGCGCGGCATCGTCGGCGACATCGTGAAGGACGCCGCCAACAGCCTCGTCCGCGTCGTCGGCAGCGGCGAGAACCACTGGCCGCTGATCTACGAACGCGATCTCGGCGAGCTGTATGCGCGGATCGTCGGCACCCCCTCGGCCTCCGGCGTGTTCCACGCCACCGACGACGGCGCCGAAACGGTGAACGAGATCGTCCGCGCGATCTGCGAGCACGCGCCGACCGAGCCGAGCATCCGGCACGTGCCGCCGGCCGAGGCCCGCAAGAAGCTCGGCCCGTACGCCGATGCGCTCGCGCTCGATCAGATCGTCCGCAGCCCGCGCGCCCGCGCCCTGGGCTGGGCGCCGACGCTCAGTTCCGTGGCGGGCAACGCGGCGCGCCTGTTCGAGGAATGGAAGCGCGGCAAAGCAGCCTGACGGATCTGGAAATTTGGGAATCTGGCAATTTGGAAATGTGAGCACGCCATGAAGCGACTGGTCCTGACTGCCGCCCTGGTTTTTGCCGCCGCTCCCGCATTCGCCCAGCCGGCCACGACGCCGGCTGCCGATCCGCACGCGGGGCATGCGATGGCGCCGGCCGCGCAGGCGGCGCAGATCCTGCCGCGCAACCCGAGCCTGCCGCCGTCGGGCGACAACAATGGCGCGGAAGCGATCGAGCAGCTCAAGTCGTCGCCGCGCCACGGCGAATGGGTCGACATCAAGGGCAGCGACGGGACGGCGATCAAGTCGTTCGTGGTCTACCCGGAACGGAAGGACAAGGCGCCGGTCGTGATCGTGATTCACGAGATCTTCGGTCTCAGCGACTGGATCCGCGGCGTCGCCGATCAACTCGCAAGGGAAGGGTTCATCGCCATCGCGCCGGACTTCCTGTCCGGCCGCGGGCCGAACAAGGGGGGCAGCCAGGAGCTGGGCTCGCAGGGCTCGGTTCAGGAGATCCGCAACGTCACGCCCGACGACACCGTCCGCATGCTGAACGACGTGCGCACCTACGCGCTGTCGATTCCCGCCGGCAACGGCAAGGTCGCGGCGATGGGATTCTGCTGGGGAGGCGGGACGACGTTTACGTACGCGCTGCGGCAGCCGGCGCTGAATGCCGCGGTTTCGTACTACGGCCCGATGCCCGGCGATCCGGCTGCGTATGCCACGGCGAAGGTGCCCGTGCTCGGGCTCTACGGCGGCAACGATACCCGCGTCAACGCCAACATCGACGCCGCGAAGACCGGAATGGCGAGCGCGAAGGCGGTCTACGAGCCGCACGTCTTCGAAGGCGCGGGCCATGGCTTTCTGCGTCAGCAGGCGGGAAACCAGAACGCGCCCGGCAACCGCGCCGCGACCGACCAGGCCTGGAAGCTGACGCTCGACTTCCTGCGCAAGCACACCAGGTAAGGCGCACGCGCGCCTCTGCCAGGCTCACGCTCGCCTGCGCCGCCGATCCGCGGCAGGCGCCGTGAAGCGCGCGCTCCAGTTGCCCCTGCGCCGGCGTCTACTTGAACGCGATGCCGCCGGTCAGCACGAGCAGCGTTGTCCTCGGCTGCGCGACGAGGCCGGTGGAGGCGGGCTGCTCCGCGACCGAGTACCAGCGGAAATCCACCGACAAGGCGACGTGCTCCTGGTTGAACCAGCGCGCGCCGCCGCCATAGTTGATCGTGCTGCGATACGGCGCGCTGCCCGCCGGTGCGTCCGCGCGCTCCAGATACAGCTTCGATCGGCCGAACATCCCGCCGCTGATGTAGCTCCAGCCGTTGCGGTGCCCGAAGTTGAGCGAGATCTCCGGGGAGAACGTCGTGAACCGGCGCCGCACCGTCGCGCCGGTGACCGTTGCCGGCGTTCCCGTGGTCCCCGCCGGCTCGACCTCCAGCGTCTTGCTGCTGCGGGTCGTGACGAAATTCCCTCCGAGGCCGAGCGTGATCCGCTGGCTGCGCAGCGGATACACGTGCACCCCCGCCGCGAGACCGAGCGTCCGGGTCGGCAGGTTTGCCGCCGGCACCTTCAGCTCCGTCGCGACGCTCGGCTCTGCCTTGTGACGTGCGAACGCACCTCGCACGTCGACGGCGAACGGACCGATCGGTTCCTTCTGTTGAGCGGCGGCCGGAGCGGCGAGAGCGAGCAGGAAGAGCAGAGCGGCGGATCGGCGCATCGGGTCGCCACTTAGTATAGACGCCGCTCGCGCGCGATCTCGCGCGCCAGCGCCATCGCCGACGCGAAGTCGGCGACGCTGCCATCGAGCTGCCGTTCGTAGACCTGGCGGAGCACTTCGCCCACGGCGGGGCCGGGCTGCACGCCGAGCTCGAGGAGATGGCGTCCCTTCACGAGCGGCTCCGGCGCCGCATGTTCGACGCCGAGCGCCCGCGCGCGTTCGAGAAAGACGTCCATGGCGGAGCAGTCGAATCCGCCGCCCCGTCCCTCGCAGTCCGCCTTGGCGACGCGCGCCAGCAGCTCGAGGTCGACCTTCTGCGCCAGCCGGCGGTACGCGCCGTCGCCGACCGGCGGCTGCGCGTTGGCGAACGTCCCCGGCTTGAGGTGGTTGGCGACGATGCCGAGAACCTGCCGGCGGACGTCGTACCCGAGCATCGAGTGGACGTTGAGCCGATCGAGCAGCGCGCTCGCCGGCGGCACCCCCTGCTCCTCGTGATCGAGGGAGCGGATCCGCCCGTCGATGAACGCCGTGGTCGGCGGCTTGCCGAGATCGTGGCACACGGCGCCGAGCATCACCGCCACCTGCTGCGGGTACTCGAGATCGTCGATCCGCGTGCGCGCGCCGTCGATCACGAGCAGCGTGTGCACCCAGACGTCCCCTTCCGGATGCCACTCGGGCTCCTGCGGGCAGCCGACCAGGGCGTCGAGCTCGGGAAAGAGCCGCTCGATGACCCGGAGCTCGAGCGCGAGCGCGAAGCCGATCGACGGCCGGACGGCGCGCAGCAGCAGCTTCTCCAGCTCTCCCCAGACGCGCTCGGGCGGGAGATCGTCGAGCGGGATGCGGCGGCACAGCTCGGCGGTGCCCGGATGCAGCGCGAACTCGAAGCGCGCGGCGAACTGCACCGCGCGCAGCACGCGCAGGCTGTCGTCGCCGAAGGTGGACGGATCGACGGCGCGCAGCAGACGCGCGCGCAGATCGTCGCGGCCGCCGAAGGGATCGATGTACGCGTCGATCAGCGGATCCCAGGCGATGGCGTTGATGGTGAAGTCGCGGCGGCGCGCCGCTTCGGCCGGCGACAGCGTCGGGTCGCCGACGACGGCGAACCCCTTGTGGCCGCGCCCCGTCTTGGATTCGCGCCGCGGCAGCGCGACGTCCAGGCCGGCCACCTTGTAGACGGTGAAGCTCTCGCCGACGGTGTTGACGCTGCCGAAGCGCGAGAGCAGCGCCTTGAGCGGCTCGGCGTCGAGGCCGTAGACCTCGAGGTCGATGTCCTTCGACGGATGCCCCATCAGGCGGTCGCGGACCCAGCCGCCGACGATGAGCGCGCGGCCGCCGGCGTCCCGCGCCGCGTGCGCCATCGCGATCGCGGTGTCGAGCGGCGTCACAGGCTGCGCACCGTCCTGAATCCGTAATCGGTATAGCGGAAGCCCGGATCGATCTTGCTGCGCGCGGCGCACCGGCTGATCGTCACCATGTGCCGCCACGATCCGCCGCGCGAGGCTCGGCGCACGCCCGACTCCGGTCCGCGCGGATTGCGCGCCGGAGACACCGCGTAGTACCCCCGGTCGTGCCAGTCGGCGCACCACTCGTGGACGTTGGCGGCGATGCCGTAGAGCCCGAACCCGTTCGGCTCGCCGAGCGTCACCGGCCAGGGCGCCGGCAGCGGTCCGCGGCCGCCGTCGGGAATCCATGACGGGATCCGGTCGCCCCACGGGAACGCGGCGCCGTCGACGCCGCCGCGGGCGGCGCGCTCCCATTCGGCTTCCGTCGGCAGCCGCTCGGCGCTGCCGCGCTGGACCCGCCACGTGCAGTAGGCGGTCGCGTCGTGCCAGCTGACGCCGACGACCGGACGATCGTCGCCGGCGAACGCCGGCTCGTGCCAGTCGCGCGGCGGCTCGTGTCCGGTCGCGGCCAGGAACGCCGCGTACTCGCCGCGGGTCACGGGATGGACGCCCATCTCGAACGCGTCCACCTCGACCCGGTGCACGGGGCGCTCGTCGTCCTGTCCGGTGTCGCTGCCCATCAGGAAACTGCCGGCCGGGATGCGCTCAAACCGCATCGCGGCGGCGGCCGAACTTCTTCACGAACCGATCGGTGAAGGCCGGCGCGACATGGTTCATGACCGCCAGCGCGCGCGACAGGCGGTGCGGATACACCTCGGGGCGCGGCCGCTTGACGCACTGGACGATCGCCCGCGCGACGTCGTCGACCGACTGCCTCGGCCCGAGACCGCTGATGCGATGGCCGTAGTCGCGCGACATCGCGTCGTGGAACTCCGTCCGCGTCGAGATCGGATACACGCACGAGACGTGAATCGCCGTGCCGGCGAACTCGGTGCGCAGCGACTCCGCGAGTCCCGCCTGCGCCGCCTTGGTGGCGGTGTATCCGCCCATGTAAGCGATGCCGCGCCGCCCGACGATCGAGGACACGAAGATCAGATGGCCGCGTCCCTGGGCGCGGAAGATCGGCAGCGCCGCGCGCGCGCCGTAGAACGTGCCCATGTAGTTCACGTCCATCATCCGCTGCATGACGTCTGCCGGCGTCTGCTCGATGGTGCCGTAGTAGCCGAAGCCGGCGTTGCAGATCATGATGTCGAGACCGCCGAACTCGCGCGCCGCGGTCGCGACCAGGGCGTCGAGGTCCTGCTCGCGCGAGACGTCGAGCGTCACCGCCGTCGCGCGCCCCCCGGCGGCGGTGATCCGCGCCGCGACATCGTCGAGCGTCGCCGTGCGGCGCGCGCCGAGGACGACCGCCACCCCTTCGCGGGCGAGGTGCGTCGCTGTGGCGAGGCCGATGCCGGACGAGGCTCCGGTGATCGCGGCGACGCGGCCGTTCAGCGACATGCCTAAACGATACTATGAGGCTTGTCATGGATCCGGCTGTCGGGCTGCTGAGACAACTCGTCGCGATCGACTCGGTGAATCCGGCGCTGGTGCCGGGCGCGCGCGGCGAGGCGGCGATGGCCGACGCGGTCGCGCACCACCTGCGCAGCCTCGGGCTCGACGTCGAGATCCAGGAGGCGGCGCCCGGACGGCCCAACGTGATCGGCGTGCTCGAAGGCCGCGGCCGCGGCCGGTCGCTGATGCTCTGCGGGCACCTCGACACCGTCGGCGTGGAGGGGATGGCCGCGCCGTTCGATCCGGTCGAGCGAAGCGGACGGCTCTACGGACGCGGCGCGCAGGACATGAAAGGCGGCGTCGCGGCGATGATCGACGCGGCGCGCGTCGTCGCGCGCGACGGACTGCCGGCGGGGCGGCTGATCGTCGCGGCGGTGGTCGACGAGGAGTACGCGAGCATCGGCGCCGACGCGCTGGTGACGCGGTGGCGCGCCGACGCCGCGGTGGTGACCGAGCCCACGGATCTGCGCATCGCGATCGGCCACAAGGGATTCGCCTGGTTCGAGATCGAAACGCGCGGCCGGGCGGCGCACGGCAGCCGTCCGCTCGACGGCCGCGACGCGATCATGCGCATGGGCCGCGTGCTGCACGGGCTCGAGCGGATCGATCGGTCGCTGCAGGCGGCGGCGCCGCATCCGCTGATGGGCACCGCGTCGCTGCACGCGTCGCTGATTGAAGGCGGCCGCGAGTTGAGCAGCTATCCGGATCGCTGCACGCTGAAGCTGGAACGCCGCACCGTCACGGGGGAGACGGACGAGCGGGTGCGCGCCGAACTGCAGCAGCTGCTCGCGCGGCTCACGAAAGAAGACCCCGAGTTCGAGGCGTCGCTGACGCCGATGTTCGCGCGTCCGTCTTACGAGCTCGCGGCGAGCCACGCGCTGCCGGTCGCGCTGCGGCGTGCGCTCGAGACGCTGCCCGCGCGCGGCGACGCGGGGGCCGCCTCGTCTGCCTCGCGGGCGGGCGAGCCTGTCGGCATGAGTTTCTGGACGGATGCGGCGGTGCTGGGGGGGGCGGGGATTCCTTCGGTGCTGTTCGGGCCCGGCGGAGCGGGCCTTCACAGCACCGAAGAGTATGTGGAGATCGAGGACGTGCTGCGCTGCCGCGACGCGCTCGCGGCGCTGGCGCGGGACTGGTGCCGCTGAGCGCTTACGCGCTCTTGTTGAACGACGAGCGCTCACGCGCTCTTGTTGAACGACGAGCGCTTACGCGCTCTTGCGCAACACCAGGCGCTGCGTCAGGCGGTGCCGGCGCGCATCACCTTCGAAGCGCTGCCGCGGCGAACGCCCGCCGACGTCCCACCCGGGCGTGTCGTGGCCGCACGACGTGCACCGCATCATCACGCGCTTGCCCTCGAAGTGGAGCACCGAGTCATGGCCGCGCATGCCGCAGAGGAGCTGGCCGACCCGCGCCATCGCGCGATGCACGAGACCGCCGACCGACTGCGCCTCCACTTCCGTCGTTGCCGTGAGCCGCTGGGGATAGTTGGTCACCATGTCGACAATCACCCTTTTCTTCCTATGACGCCGCCCCGGCTGACCCGGATTCGGCAATCGGACCTCAGGGGTATCAACACGCGTGCCACGTCGCGGGCCAGAGCCCTAACTTCATCGGACTCAACAGGATGAGTGGTGCCGAAACGGATCTGTCAGCGGCGCGCCGGCGCGGCCGCTGACACCCGGGTTGCCACCGTCCGGTGGTCAGCCGCTACACAGGTCGGCATCCGCCGACCGCGGCCCGGCAGGTCGAACGCGCACGAACGGACTCAACGTTCGCTGAGCACGCCGCGGATGACGAATCCGATATTGGCGGGGCGCTCGCCAAGGCGCCGCATGAAGTAGGGGAACCATTCACGGCCGAATGGAACGTAGACGCGCAGCCGGTACCCCTGACGATGCAACGAGTTCTGGAGGTCGCGGCGGATGCCGTAGAGCATCTGGAACTCAAAACGCGACGGATTGACGCCGCGCTCCGCGGCGTAGGCGCGGGTCGCCTCGATCATCGCGGGATCGTGCGTGGCGATCGCGGGGTAGTTCCCACCCGCAAGCAGCAGCCGCATGATGCGGACGAACGCCGCGTCGACGTCTCCCTTCGACTGATGCGCGACGTCGCGCGGTTCGTTGTAGGCCCCCTTCACCAGCCGGACGCGCGCGCCGAGCGCGTTCATCCGCGCCGCGTCCGTTTCGCTGCGCCGCAGGTACGACTGCAGCACCACGCCGGCGTTGCGGTAGCCCTGCTGCCACATCGTCTCGAAGATGTCGAGCGTGACGGCAGTATAGGGAGAGTTCTCCATGTCGAGCCGCACGAAGAAGTCGTGCGCCCTCGCCGCGTCGAGGATCCGCCGCAGGTTGTCGACGCAGGTCGCGCGGTCGATCGTCAGTCCCAGTTGCGTCAGCTTGAGCGAGATGTTGCGCTCGACGCCGGACGCGGCGATCTGCTCGATCACGGCGAGGTAGGCGCGGGTTGCCGCGTCGGCTTCGGCGATCGAGCTGACGCTCTCGCCGAGAAAATCCAATGTGACGCGCAGGCCGTTTCCCTGGATCGTACGGGCCGCGGCGATCGCGTCGTCCACCCGCTCGCCGGCGATGAAGCGGCGGGCGAAGCCGCCGGCGCCGCGCATGCCGTAGCGGGAGGCCAGCGATTTCAGGGCGGCACTTCCGGCGAGGATCTGGAAGAAGGCCTTGGAGACCGTCTCGAGCATCAGTGCGTGCGCAGCGGACGCGGCGGCTCGAGCAGATGCCGCAGCGTGCGGGCGTAGTAGCGCAGGACGGTGCGCTCCCGGACGCGGCACCGCCCGCCGCGTTCCAGGTGAATGATGTTGCGCTCGGCCAGCATCGCCGTCCCGGTCTCCACCGCCTCGCGGCCGCTGTGCACGGCAAGGTTGGCGTGCGCGTGGCGCAGCGTGTCGATCAGCGCATCGGCACGGGCCTCGAGATCGCGCCGCGAGATCGACGGGCGCATCGCCGAGGCGACGATCGCCGTCGGCAGGACTTTGTACAGCGTGCCGATGTTCTCGCGGATCTGATGCGCGAGATCCATCACCTGGCGCCGCGATTCCGGATCGTACCCGTGCAGCGCGATCGGCTTGCCGAAGGTGACGAACGCGCGCGACTGATAGCCGACGGCGTAGCGGACCATCTCCGCCACTTCACGGCCGAACGGGCGCGAGCGCCGCTTCAGCGCCGCGTGCGGCAGGATGTGGTCTTCGAGCACCAGGTCGTACGACACCGCGAGCGGCACGATCATCGCGTGCTCGACCTGCGCCTGCAGCGTGGCGTGGAGCAGCCCGGTCTTGGGCGGCTTCAGCTCGCCGGTGTAGCTGCGCCCCCCTTCGATGTAGAACAGCAGATCGCTGCGCTGCAGCAGCTCGGCGACGTAGGCCTTCAGCGTCACCAGGTAGGCCGGGTCCTTGGTGTTGCGCCGGATCGGAATCGCCCCGGTGACGTGGCGGTGGAGCAGTCCGAGCGGACCGCCGAACAGGTTGATCCCGGCCGCGGTGACCGGCGGCCGGATGCCGTTGTCGTCGAGCACCAGCGGCTCGACCAGGTAGTCGAGGTGCGACTTGTGGTTCGAGACGTAGATGACGCGGCCGGCGCGCGTCGCCTGCTGCGGAATCTCGACGTGCTCGTCGATGCGATCCACCTTGCGCAGGATCGGATAGAGCGGGTGCTTCAGGGCGCGGTAGATCGGATACCGCTGGGTGGTCTTCAGCTCGTCGAGGTAGGCATGGATTCGCTCGCGCGCCTGGAGCTCGCTCTGCCCGTGACCGCCGCGGAGATAGCGCGCGACATCCTTGCGCGCCAGAACCGCCTGGGTGATGTCGTCGGGAAGCACGTCCCGGAACTATACCGTCTTTTCGAGCTCCCGGATGACCGCATCCGTGAATTCCGTGGTGGACGCCGTGCCTCCGAGATCGCGCGTCCGGACGGCCCCCGCGGCAAGGACCCGACCGAGTGCGCCGCGGATCCGCTGCGCTCGATCGCGCTCGCCGATGTGCTCGAGCATCAGCAGCCCCGAGAGGAGCAGCGCCGTGGGATTCGCCAGGTTCTGATCGGCGATGTCGGGCGCGCTCCCGTGCACCGCCTCGAACACCGCGCTGTCGACGCCGACGTTGGCCCCCGGTACGACCCCCAGCCCGCCCACCAGCCCGGCGCACAGGTCCGACACGATGTCGCCGTACAGGTTGGGCAACAGCAGCACGTCGAGCTTCTCCGGGTGCATCACCAGGTGCATGCATGCCGCGTCGACGATCCGCTCGTCGTAGGCCACGTCGATGAACTCGCGGGACACCCTGCGGCAGCTGTCGAGGAACAGCCCGTCGCTCAGCTTCATGATGTTGGCCTTGTGGATCGCCGTCACCCGCGTGCGCCCGGACCGGCGCGCGTGCTCGAACGCGAACCGCGCGATCCGCGTCGACGCCTTCTCGGTGATGATCTTCAGGCTCTCGACGATGCCGGGCACAATCTCGTGCTCGAGCCCGGCGTAGAGATCCTCGGTGTTCTCGCGGACGATCACCAGGTCGACGTTCTCGAAGCGGCTCGCCACGCCCGGCAGGTTGCTGACCGGCCGCAGGTTGGCGTAGAGGTCCAGCGCCTTCCGCAGGCCGACGTTCACGCTGGTGAACCCTTCGCCGATCGGCGTCGTCACCGGACCCTTCAGCGCGACCTTGTTGCGTTTGACCGAATCGAGCAGCGCCGCCGGCAGCGTCTGTCCGTGGCGCTGGTAGGCGATCACGCCGGCGTCGTGGCGATCCCAGTCGATCTGCAGCCCGGCGGCCGTGAAGATGCGCAGCACCGCCTGCGTGACTTCCGGCCCGATGCCGTCGCCGGGGATGAGCGTGATGGTGTGTGCCATGAATCAGTCTTCGTCGAAGCGGTCGGCCAGCATCGCCGCGACCGGCTCGAGCAGCGCGCGATCGCGGTCGCCGAACGCCGCCGGCCGATCGCTGTCGATGTCGATCTCGCCGAGCGGCTGCCCGTCGCGCATGATCGGCACCACGATCTCCGACCTGGTTTCGACGCTGCACGCCAGATACCGCGGATCGGCGTTCACGTCGTCGACCACGATGGTCGATTTCTCGGTCACCGCGGCGCCGCAGATGCCTTGACCGAGCGGGATCCGCGTATGCGGCGACGGCTTGCCGAGGAACGGCCCCAGCACCAGCTCGTCTCCCTCGACCAGGTAGATCCCGACCCACGTGTAGTGCGGGACCGCGTCCTTCAGCAGGCGGACCACCTGCTGCATGGCGGAATCGGCGGTCGGCGCCGCCGCGACGGCGGAGCCGATCGCCGTCAGCAGATCGGATCGATCGATGTCAGTCACTCTTTGATTTCCCAGTAGATGAGCATGAGGCCGCCGAGCAGCGGCACGAGCTGCAGCGCGGTCGAGATGCCGTGCAGCCGCCCGAACTCCACCCGCCGCGGGTCTCCTTCGGACAGCGAGGACGGCGCGGCGCCGATCTCGCGCTGCAGCTGGCCGATGCGTCCCGCGATCCGGATCGATCCGTAGGCGCTGGCCGCGAGCATCACCGCTGTGATGCCGGCGCGCCAGGCGAAGCGATGCGGCCGCGGTCCGAGAATGCGCCGGAGAATCAGCGTCAGCAGCAGCGCGCCGCCCGACAGGTAGCTGAGAATGGTGAAGCGCGCGAGCATCTCGCCGAACAGCGCGCCCGACAGCACCCGCCCGTCGGCGAGCTGCCGCTCGGCGATCACGTCGAAGACCGAAGGGGCCGCGATTCCGCCGAGCGCCACCAGGCCGCCCACCCATACGACGAGCGCCAGCAGCGCCGCGTACCGCAGCACGAGCATCCGGATCATTATAGTACGTGGCCATGGTCCGCTGGCTGCCGTGGGACGCCGAGGCCTTCGCGCGCGCGGCGCGCGAAGGGAAGCCCGTCCTCCTGTCGATCACCGCCGCCTGGTGCCGCGCCTGCCACGAGATGGACCGGACGACGTACGCCGACCCGGCCGTGGCGGCGCTCATCCACGAGCGCTTCGTTCCGGTTCGCGTCGACACCGATCGCCGGCCGGACATCAACGAGCGGTACAACCTCGGCGGCTGGCCGACGACCGCCTTCCTCACCGCGAGCGGCGCGCTCATCACCGGCGGTACGTTCGTGCCCGTCGAGCGGATGACCGGCGTGCTGACCCAGGTCGCGGCGGCGGTCGCGCGGGTAGCGGACAGCGGCGGGCGGCCGGCGGAAGGCGAGCGGCCAGCGGCCAGCGGCGAGCGGACAGCGGACGGCGGCGACCCGGCAGCGGCAAGCGGCGACCTCATCGACGCCATTTTCGCGGCCTTCGACGAGGAACACGGCGGCTTCGGGATCGAACCGAAGTTTCCGCACACCGCGCCGCTGCATCTCGCGATGGGTCTGTTCCACGAGACCGGCGACGAGCGCTGGCGTCTGGTGGTGCGCCGCACGCTCGATGCCATGGCGGAGGGCGGTCTGTGGGACCGCGCGCGCGGCGGCTTCTATCGATACGCCACCACCCGCGACTGGCAGCTCCCGCATCAGGAGAAGCTGCTCGAGACGAATGCGTCGCTGCTCCGCGTGTATGCCGAGGCAGCGGCCGAGTGGAACGATCCGGCGGACGCCGCACGTACCCGCGCGATCGCGACCTTCATCACGACCGTGCTGAGAGCGGAGGCCGGGGGATACCACGGGAGCGACGCGGAAGCGGTGTTCTACGTCGACAGCAATGCCGCCGCCGCCGGCGCGCTGCTGAGGGCCGCCGCCGCGCTCGACGACAGCGATCTCGCGCGGGAAGCGCTCGCCTCGTTCGAGCGCGTCCTGCTGCTGTGCTACCGGCCCGCGCTGGGGGTGGCGCACTACTTCGACGGCTCGGCTCGCGTGCGCGGTCTGCTCGCGGATCACGTCGCGGCGATCGCCGCGCTCCTCGACGCGCACGACCTGAGCGGCCTCGAGCCGTACCGGATGATGGCGGAGGAGCTCGGGCACCTCGTCGTCCGCGACATGCGCGACGAGCGCACCGGCGGCTTCTTCGACCGCGCCGCGACGCCCGAGGACGTCGGGCTGCTGCGCGCGCGCCGGCAGCCGTTCGTGGGCAACGCCGATGCCGCGCTGGCGTTCGCCCGCCTGTCGAGGCTGGAGCCGCGCAAGGGGTTTCCCGATCCGGGCGCGTTTCGCGATCACGCCGGGGGAGCGCTGGCCGCCGCGGCGCGGCAGCTCGACGGGCAGGGACCGCTCGCCGCCCATTACGCGCTGGCACGCCGCCTCCTGATAGACTGAGCCCCTTCATGACGACCAGAACCGCCGATCCGCTCGCCGCCCGCGCCGCCGACCAGGACGCTCGCAACGCGTCGCTCCTGACCGCGACCGAGTACGCCGACGCCCGCGTCGAGTCCGCCGTGCTGCCGGTGACCGTCGATCTGTCGAGCGGCGAGCTGCGTCCGGAGACGGATCTCGCGTTGACCGCGCTCGAGAAGGACGCGGCGCGCACCGCGATCGAGTCGCTCGTCTCGCTCGCGAAGGTGAACGACATCGATCACCTCGGCGGCGGCCTCGAGCTGATTCCGGCGCTGCTGCTGACGCTCGCGGCGACGGATTACCGGCGCTCGCACTACACCATCGAGCACGGGCACACCAGCATCGGCTACTACTCGGCGCTGGCGGCGCTCGGGTTTCTCGATCGCGGCCGCGTCATCGAGGGGTTCCGCCGCAGCCTCGACATCGCCGGGCACGTCTCGTGGGTGCCGGGCGGCACGGAGCTGAGCTCCGGACGGCTCGGCGTCATGTTCCCGGTCGGGGCCGGCCTGGCGCTCGGCCTTCGCGCGCATCACGGCCGCGCCGCGCACGTGATCTGCCACACGGGCGACGCCGGCTGGATTTCCGGCCAGGCGCTGAACGGGCTCAACGCCGCGGCGATCCACCGCGCGCCGATGACCTTCGTGATGCACCGCAACGGCATCCAGTTGTCGGGCACGACGCGGCACATCATGAACCAGGATCCCCGCCGCATCGTCGCCAGCTTCGGCGTCAGGATCCTGGAAATCCGCTCCCTGCACGATCGCCGCGAGCTGTTCGCGGCGTACTGCGAGGCGTTCCGCCACGCGCAGAACGGCGAGCCGACGTTGATCTACCCGACCGGTTGGGGACACGCGGCCGACGATCGGCCGGCCACGATCGAAGAGTTCGGCCGCCGCTACGGCATCCTCGACGAGGCGCGCGCGCTCGCGCAGCAGCACGACGTGCCGCTCGATCGCGCGATCTGGATCCCCGGATCGCTCATGAGCTTCCGCGACGTGCAGGCGATGCTGCAGTGCCTCTTCTACGTGAACGATCTGCCGGGCGGCGAGGCGCATCACGACGGCGGGATGAAGGGACGCGACGCGCAGGCGGTGCTGTCGAACCGGCTGCTGGCGATGACGCCGGAGGAGACGGCGCGCCTGGAGGAGCTGCGCTCGCAGCCGCCGCGCATGGTGGTGACCACGGCCCGGCCCGCCAAGGGTTCGCCGAACCTGACGCTGACCGACGCCGAGGCCGCGGCGGTCGCGCTGCCGGGACCCGAGAAGCCGGTGTCGCCGCGCGCCGGGTCGGAGGCGGCGTACGTCGCGCTCGGGAAGAAGCACGCGAAGCGGATCTTCGTGGTCTCGGCGGACCTGAATCCGTCGACGCGGCTCGAGAAGCTGGTCAAGTCGCTGCCCGAGGCGCATCACTTCGAGATGAGCATCGAGGAGCAGGCGGCGACGCTCCTCGCCGACGGCCTCGCCTACAGCAGCCGGGAGCCGCAGCTCAACGTGTTCTCGACGTTCGGCGCGTTCCTCGAGGGGATCGCGCGCGAAGGATTCGAGATGTGGCGGTACCAGCGCAACCTCACCGGCACGAACGAGGGGCTGAACGTGCTCATGCACTTCGCGCACGTCGGCGCGTGTACCGGACGCGATCACTTCTCGGGCTGGAGCCTCGACTGGATCAATCTGGCGCTCGGCTACCTGCCGTACCTGCGCCGGTTCTATGCGCCGGCGGATGCGCGCGCCGCGTTCCTCGCCGTCCGCGACGCCGCCGCCGGTTACGGCGGGCACATCGTCGCGGTCCCGCGCGACAACCTGCCGGTGCTCACCCGCGAGGACGGATCGCCGCTGTGGAATGCGGGCGACGCCTGGACGCCAATCACCAGGTGCCGCGAGCGCAGCGGCGCCCGGGCGGCGATTCTCACGCTCGGTGCGCCGAGCTATCTCGCGGCGCAGGCGAGCGACCAGGCGGCGGCGCGCGGCACCGCGATCGACGTCTACGTGGTGAACGGGTTTCCGATCGACGGCGATTTCCTCGAGACGCTGCCGGACCGCTACTCGCGCGTGGCGACGCTGGAAGATGGCCTCATCGGCACGCCGGACGCGGGGGTGCGCGGCTTTGCCGCGTATGCCGCCGGCAAGCTGGGCGGACGCGGCATCACCCTCGACCACTTCGGCATCGTCGATCCGCGCATCGCCCCCTCGGATACCTTCCAGGCGGTGTGGGCGCACTTCGGCATGACCGCGGACGCGATCACGGAGCGGCTCATCGGCTAGCGACCATGGACGGGGCGGGCATGACGACCATCTGCTTCGGCCCGTTTGCGTTGAACCTCGACGCGCGGCAGCTCACCCGCGGCGGGGACAGCATCCACCTGTCGACCAAGGCGTTCGATCTGCTCGCCGCGCTGGTGCGCGAGCGGCCGAACGTGGTGTCGAAGGACGCGCTGCAGCAGCGGCTCTGGCCCGACACCTTCGTCGCCGAAGCCAACCTGTCCAACCTGATCGGGGAAGTCCGCGACGCGCTCGGCGATTCGCCGCGCGACCCGCTCTACATCCGGACCGTCCACCGCGTCGGTTATGCGTTCTGCGGCGAGACGGCGCGCGAGCACGCCGGCCCGGCGCTCTACTGGCTCGAATGGGGCAGCCAGCGGTTCCCGCTGCACGCGGGAGAGCACGTCATCGGCCGCGACCCGGACGCGGCGATTCGCATCGACGCGTCGACGGTGTCGCGGCGGCATGCGCGGATCGTGGTCGGCGGCTCCGGCGTGGTGCTCGAAGACTTCGGCAGCAAGAACGGCACGTTTCACGGCGACGTCCGGGTGACGTCCCCGGTCGCGATCGCCGACGGCGATCGCATCCGGATCGGATCGCAGCTGCTGACGCTGCGGGTCCGCGCCGCCGATTCCACCGAGACGCACGTGGACTGGTCGCGATGAGCCCGGGGATTGCCGCCGGCACGCGCCTCGGCCGCTACGAGATCGTCGGCTGGATCGGCGCCGGCGGCATGGGCGAGGTCTACCGCGCACGCGACGCCCGCCTCGGACGCGAGGTCGCGCTCAAGCTGATCGCCGCCGCGTCCGCGGATCCGTCCCGCCTGCGCCGTTTCGAACAGGAGGCGCGCGCCGCGGCGGCGATCGCCCATCCGAGCATCCTCGCGGTCTACGACGTCGCGGTCGACGACAGCGTGCCCTACATCGTGTCGGAGCTGCTGGAAGGAGAGTCGCTCCGCGCGCGGCTGCGCAACGGGGCGCTGCCGCTGCGCAAGGCCATCGACGTCGCCCGCAACGTCGCGGAGGGGCTCGCCGCGGCGCACGACAAGGGCATCGTCCATCGCGACATCAAGCCGGACAACATCTTCATCACCGCGGACGGGCGGGTGAAGATCCTCGACTTCGGAATTGCCAAGCTCAACGCGCCCGGCGACGAGCTGCGGGCAACCGGACGGCCGACGGAAACCGGGGTCGGCGCGATCGTGGGGACCGCCGGCTACATGTCTCCCGAGCAGATCCGAGGGGAGAGCGTCGACGCGCGATCCGACATCTTCAGTCTCGGCGCCGTGCTCTACGAGATGGTCGCCGGACGGGCGCCGTTCTCCCGCGACACCGCCGCGGACACGATGGCGGCGATCCTCAATGCCGAACCGCCCGAGCTGGACCAGGGAAGCGTGCCGCCCGGCATCGCGCGCGCGATCGCGCGCTGTCTGGAGAAGACTCGCGAATCCCGCTACCAGTCCGCGCGCGACCTGGCATTCGGCCTCGAGATGCTGAGCGGGACGAGCGCGGCCGCCGTCTTCGGGCGGCTGGGGCGCCGGCGCATGCCGCGCGCGGTGATCGCTGCGACGCTCCTGGTGATCGCCGGTTTCGCGATCGGCTCCGCGGGATGGCTGCTCCGTCCGCCGCCCGTCGCCGATCCGCTGGCGAACGCGACCTTCTCGCGGTTCACCGGATGGCCGGGGGAGGAAGGCTCCGCGCAGATCTCGCAGGACGGAAAGTTCGTGGTCTTTCTCGCCGACAAGGGCGGGAAGTTCGATATCTGGCAGAGCCAGATCGGCAGCGGCACGGTGACCAATCTCACCGACCGGGGAACCGTCGCGGCGCCGGCGCCCAATCACGTGATCTCTCCGGTCGGATTCTCGGCGGACGGCACGCAGATCTGGTTCCATGCCGGTCTGGAGCGCGAGCGGCAGCTGCTGTTGATGCCGTTTGGTGGGGGGGCGCCCCGCCCATTTCTCAGCAGGGGTCTCGCGCCCTCGTGGTCTCCCGATGGGAGAGTGGCGTATCACCTCGGGAACAACGGCGATCCGATATTCGTCTCGCGGGCGATGGGGGCCGATCCGCAGCAGATCACCGGCGATCCGGTCGGCATGCATTCCCACAACCCGGTCTGGTCTGCCGACGGCCAGTGGATCTACTTCACGCACGGCGCCGACCCGTCGTCCGGCATGAACGTCTGGCGCGTGCGCTCCGATGGCAGCTCGCGCGAACAGATCACCACGCTCGGCACCGACGCCAATTACGTCGCTCCGCTCGACGATCGCACGCTGCTGTTCACGGCCCGCGCTCCCGATCTCTCGGGTCCGTGGCTCTGGTCGGTGGACGTGCCGACCCGCACGGTCCGGCGCGCGGTGTCCGGGCTCGAGCGCTACGTGAGCGTCTCGGCCAGCAGCGACGGCCGCCGCATCGTCGCAACCGTCACGAACCCGAAGCCGAAGCTGTGGTCCATCCCGATCCGCGATCAAGCGGCTGCGACGGAGGCGGATGCCCGGCCGTTCCCGATTGGCGAGGAGAATCCGTTCGCCCCGCGCTTCGCCGGATCGTCGCTCTATTACCTGACGGAGCGCGGCGGGGCCAACAGCTTGTGGCGCGTCGAGGACGCGGGGGAGGCGTCGCAGATCTGGAACGGCATGGACGGCGGCCTCACCGAGCCGGTGTCGGTCTCGCGCGACGGACGCCGTCTGGCGATACTCCTGCGGGATGCCGCCGGCCGCCGGCGGCTGGTGACGCTCGGGCGCGACGGCACCAATCCCCGGACGATCAGCGGCGCACTCGACATCCGCGGCGCGATTGGCCAGGCGGCGGCCGACTGGTCCCCGGACGGCAGTTCCATCGTGGTCGGCGGTGACGACGGCGGTGGAGAAGGACTGTTCAGGATTCCGGCGGATGGAGGAACGCCGGTCCGGCTCGTGACCGGCCGCGTGCAGAACCCCGTGTGGTCGCCGGACGGCAAGTTGATCGTGTATTCGACCCAGGTCGTCGAGGGGCGCGCGCTGCTGAAAGCCGTGACGCCCGATGGAACCGCGGCGCCGCTCCCGGATATCCGCGCGATCCCTGGAGCCTACCGGTTCACCCCCGACAGCCGCCGGCTCGTGTTTCTTCCGATGCTGACGGCGTTCAACTTCGCGGTGACGGACCTGGTCACGAGCCAGACCAGGACGCTCACCGCGATGAGAATGCTGGGCGCCGTCAGGACGTTCGACATCACCGCAGACGGCACGTCGATCGTGTTCGATCGTACGGTTCAGAACGGCGACATCGTGCTGATCGAGCGGCCGCGGCCCGGACCTGCGGGCCGCGGCTCGCGCTGACTTACGACTCCGGTCCGTTGACCCGGCGCAGATTCCCCTTGAAGACGGCCGTGCCCACGGCTCGTCCGAGCTGTTCCCCCGCGTCCTGATCGTAGCGGAAGTGGATGCCGCCGTAGACGCGCGCGTCGGAGATGTCCTGCAGGATCTGCTTGAACTCCGTGTATTGGTAGGTCAGGGTCGGAAACGCCGCATTGGTGATGACGATCGCGTGCTCCCCCTCGCCGTAGAGGCGGCGGAGCACTTCCGCGCCGCCGCTGCTCAGGCTGGCGTGATTCGACGTGTAGGACGGGAAGCACGGCGCGGTGATGAGCGGCTCCCACGTCGGGTCCGCTTCCGTCCGCGGATTGTCGTCGACCTCCGCGTTGTGAATCGCGGTCTCCGGGCGCCAGGTGGTGTAGTGGTACTTGGTGCCGAACGATGCGACCGCGGCGTCGCTGATGGCCATGTTGATCAGCGCCAGCGCGCGGGCATTGTGTGCCAGCGAACGACCCTGCGCCGCGGCAATCTGGCGCGCCGCCATGTTGAAGATGTAGGCCGGCGACGTCGCGGCGTAGAAGCGGGCGACGTCGGTGCGGTCCTGCGGCCGTTCGGCGCTGGTCTTGCTGCCGACTCGCTTCACCTCGTCGAACGACCGCGCGTACTGCGGCGTGTTCAACGCCGGGGGCGGATCGGCGCGGAAGTCGGCGGCGTCGGCAATGCCGAACGTCTTGAGTCCTGGCCAGTGGGCGGACACGCCGCCCGCGGCCGAGCACCCGGCGGTCAGCTGCCACTGATACGGATCGGTCGACGCCGGCAGATAGAACTCCGCCGGCGTCGAGCCGTCGTTGAGGCGGTTGGCGAGCAGCGCAGCGGCGGCCGCCTCGCCCGTGGCGATGCCGCCCGCCTTTGCCGGGCCGTCCGGAATCGCGGCGAGGGAGGACGCCCGCGATGCATCGAGCGACGCGGCGGCGGAAGGCACGTAGGCCTTGAGCACACCGTGCGCCGCGGCAATCACGGCGGCGTCGACCGAGGCGCCGGCCGGGGCAACCACGGTGCCCAGGTATGGTTCGTAGGTTCTGTCGATCGCATTGACGGCCTCGAAGACCGCCAGCTGCGTGGTGGCGAGGATGCGCGCCTGGTTGAACGGATTGCCCGCGGAGGTGGCGACCGCGATCGCGTTCCAATTCAGGACGGTGTCGGCGTGTGCGACGGCCGCGCTGGCGAGCAGCGCGACGGCCGCGGCGGCGGTGCGAAGCAGATTCTTCATGTCAGCACCTTACGGATGCGGTGCCCGCGAGTCTCAGGACAGCTTCAGGGTTTTCCCAGATTGAGGCGCACGCCGAGCATCACCCGGCGCGGGTCCACGAAGGCGTTCGGCTGCCCGAAGGTGGGATTCAGCTTCACCGTCTCGGACGTCTGCACGTCGGCCACGATGCTCTCTTCGGCCGACTCGTTCAGCGCGTTGAGCACGTCCAGGAGCAGCTCGATGCCGCGCCCCTGACCGAGCGCGAAGCGCCGCGACATACGCAGGTCGAGCAGGGTCTGTGACGAGAGCCGCCGTGTGCCGCGCGGTTCGAGCAGGATCCTCAGGTTGGGGCTCTGCGGCGCCGAGACCTGCGCCGACGCCGCCCACGGCTTGCCGGTGAGGTGCTGCAGGTTGGCGGCGAGCACCAGTCCGGTGCGCGGGACGTCGGCGGCGCCCATCAGGCGGAAGACGTGCGGCCGGTCGTTCGCGAGGATCCCGCGCGCGTTGGTGAGATCGTTGGGATCGCGGCCGAACGACAGTCCGCCGGGCGCCGGCGGCGGCGCAATCGAGCTGACCTGCTGCGCCGACGCGCTTGCGCCGGAGCCGGCCTGCAGGCCCGACGAACGGGAAAACGTGTACGAACCGAACGCCTGCCAGCCGTTGGCGCGCCGCTTCTCGATCGCGGTGACGAGCCCGTTGTAGGTCATCGACCAGCCCGGCGGATTGGTCAACAGGAACCGCTGGTCCGCGACGCCATTCTGCCGCTCGTACACGTCGATCGTCCGCCCGTCCGCCAGCCTGTGCGGACGCAGCTGATAGATGCCGCCGATGTCCTGCCAGCCGATGTAGTGCGCGCCGGACTTGCGAATGTAGGCGACCGCCGCCTGCAGCCGCGGCGCCATCTCGCGATCGACGCCGATGCCGTACTCGTCGGTGCGCGGCGCGCGAAGGTCGCGATTGAGCACCTGGTTGGCCGTGTCGACGACAAGCGTCTCTCTCGTGTAGCCGCCGTCCGCCGGGACGTACGCCTTCGTCACCGTCCGGGTCGAGCCCGGATGGAAGCCGCCCAGCTCGCCGGTGAGCACGCCTTGCGCGAAACGCCCGTAACTGGCGCGCAGGATCGTCCGGCCGCTGCGATCCAGGCGCAGCGTCGCACCCATGCGCGGTGACAGGATGTTCCACACGTACAGCGTGCCGAGGCCGGCCACGATCTCGTTGGTCTCACGGCCGGTGAGATCCACGCGCGGCAGGTCCTGGCTGAAGGCGCGGCTGCGGTCGTAGCGCACGCCGATGTTCACCGTCAGCCGCTCGCCGACGGTGACGGCGTCGGTCGCGAACAGTCCGAGGGTGAGGAACGCGGCCCCCGTATTCGAGGGCTCGGCGTAGGTCGCGCTCAGCGGACCGTTGCTGTCTCTGTAGCGCACACCCGTGGGGATGACCTGCGCCGTGTGGTGCTCGCCGCGCTCGAGCTGCGCGCCCACTTTGAAGGCATGATCCGCGCGCCCGAGGCTGGTGCGATAGTGGTTCAGCGTCGCCTTGCCGACGGTGCGAATCAGGACCAGACCGCCGAAGCTGGCCGGCCCGCCGCTCTGGACGTTCGTCACCGCATCGACACGGTTGGCCGTCGACGTGTCTCCCGTGTACGGCGGCTGCCTGGCGAGATAGTCGAACCGGCCGACGCGCGCGTCCCAGACGGTGCGCGGCGAGACGGTGTGCGTGACGTGGGCGTAGGTCGCGGCCGGGACCCGCGCGTTCTGCCGCGCCGTCGTCTCGATCGGCCGATCGACCCGCGGCTGATCCGGGTTCTGCCAGAACTCCTCGTGGAACGTCTGCTCGACGCGCCACGCCGGTCCGAAGCTCCAGGTGAGCTTGGCGAAGACCTTGTTCTGCTCGTACTTCCGCGGCGTCAGCGGATCGGTCGCGGGCTGGCTGTCGTAGTCGCGGAGGTACTGGTATCCGGCGAAGAACCACAGGCGGTTGCGGATCGCGGGGCCGCCGAGATTGGTCGTGAGATCCCGGTACCGCGCGCGTTCGTATCCGCTCCGGCGCCGCCCGTTGTCGTAGGCGAGCGTGACCGGCTGCGCGGTGAGATTGGACGGCTGCCCGTAGTAGGACGCGTCGTAGGCGAACCGCTCGCTGCCCTGGCGGGTGATCACGTTGATGACCGCGCCCTGCACGTTGCCGAACTCCGCGGAGGCGCCGACCGACTGCACCTGGATCTCCTGGATGAAATCGACACCGGGCTCGGACCGCGCGACGCCGTTGCACGGGCATGTCGTGTTGGTGCCGTCGATGAGGAACTGGTTCTCGTTGGCGCCCGACCCGAACGCCGAGATGGTCGTCGCGGTTCCGCTCGATGGCGACGTCGGCGAGATGCCGGGCGTGTTGCGCAGCGCGTCGAACATGCTGGCGCGGCGGCTGGGGATCGCGCGAAGATCCTCGGGGCCGAATCGCGTGCCGAAGCCGGGATCGCGCGCGTCGATCCGCGAGACGCCGCCGTCGACGACCACCGCCTCGGCGACGCCGGCCGGCTCGAGCAGGCTCACGCGCTCGATGGTCGCACCCGAGGCTACGAGGATGCCTTCCTCGCGCCGCGGCGCGAAGCCCTTGAACGACACCTCGAGCCTGAAGGTGCCCGGCGGCAGCGCGGGAAAGCGAAACTGTCCCTTTTCGTTGGTGAGCTGGCGGTGTGGACCGCCGATCAGCGCATCGGAGCTCACGCGCACTTCGGCGCCGCGGATCACGCCGCCGTGCGGATCCTTGACCACGCCGATCAAGGCGCCGGTGAGTCCCTGCGCCGCCGCCGGCAGCACCGCGAGCAGCGACAGCATCAGTCCGTAGAAAACAGCACGGCGCGCCACGAGCCCTCCTCGCGGCGGATTCTATGCCCGAGCCGGCGGGGCAATCTCAGGATTTCTTCAGTATTATTCGGCCTTCACGAACCGGTCCGCGCGTCCGCCGTCGACAGATAGAGCGCGTTGAACAGCATCGGAAACGTGGCGTGGGTCTGCGCGCGGTGCTGCGGCCGCAGGCCGAACAGCACGATCCGGCCCGGATTCATGTCCGCCGTGACCACCGCGGCGCGTCCGGCCATCAGCTCTTCCCCCCGCAGCCAGCCTGACGCGACCACGTCGGAATTCGGATACCGTGCGACCACCTGCAGCCGCTGCGAGGCGAACCCTTCGACCTGGCTGAAGAACGGACTGTTGTTGTAGAACCCGGTCGTCTGTCCCTTCATGCCGTAGCCGATCGGGTTTGCCGTGTCGACTTCGATGCGCAGGATGGTCCCGGGCGCGAAGTGCTGGTCCCGCGACAGCCCGGACTTCAGGTTCTTCAGCGGAACGCCCAGGCGTTCGATCGCCAGATCCGACGCCGCGCCGAGCGTGACCAGCGTCCCGCCGCGGGCGATGAACTCGCGGATCGCCGCGATCCCCTCGTCGCCGATGCCGCCGCGATACTCCGGACGGATCGCCGGACCGTTCGCCCCGTTCACGATCCCGTTGGGGCTCTGATCCGGCAGGATGATCACATCGAACTTCTCGCGCAGCTTGCCGGCGCGGAACTCGGCGTTGTGCAGCGTCGTCAGGCCGAACTCGTACTGCTCCAGGACCCAGCGCGTCCACCCTTCGTCCATGTTGCCGCCGGTCCAGGGTGAGTACATGCCGACGCGCGGCGCCTTGATCGGGAGTGCGCCGGCCGGCGCGCTCCCCTCCGCGGTGCCGATACGCATCCCCAGATCGGCGGCGACGGCATCGATGGACTTGCGGTTCGCGCTCAGCACCCACACCCGCGCCGGACGGGCATCCGCCGCGGGCTCGAGCGCGAGGCGTGCGCCGTCCTTCAGCAGACGGTTCATCGCCCGTGCCGCAAGCGGTCCGCGATAGTCGAACACGTACGGCTGCCGCGCCGACGCCGTGCCGGTCACGCGTCCTTCGAGCTTCGGCGCCGCCGTGAGCCTGGTCAGCTTCACTCCCTCCGCCAGCGGACGCCGGACGACGACGTGATCGACGCCGAGCAGCATGCCGAGCGACCACGCCGTGACGTCGTACGGCGGTTCGGGGGGCGAGGTCGGCGAGCGCCGGACTTCGGGATAGGTCTGCCGTTCGAGAATGTCCTTGGCGTAGCGCGCGAAAACCTGCGCCATCGGCACCACGAAGGTGCCTGCCGGATGCTGCTGGCCGTCCGCCTCGAACGGCGCGTCGGCCCGATAGACCTCCACGCCGGCCATCTGCAGCTTGTCGACGAGGACGGCCGCTTCCTGCGGGTCGTGCTGCGACTCGAACGGAATCACGATCGCCGCCGGATCCCCCTTGCGCCCGTTCTCGACGGTGACGCGGTTCACTTCGTAGATCTGGCGCAGCAGCGCTTCACGCCGATCCGCCAGCGTATCGAGCAGCCCCATCGTCGCGATCAGCTCGTAATCGACGATGTCGCGCAGGGTCCACCGGCCGCCCATCCACGGGCGGGGATACTCGGTGCGGGGATTGACGTCGTTGGGCGGCGGCAGCATCCCGCCGCCGTCCCCGCGTCCGCCTCGCCCCGAGCCCGTCGCGGCGCCGCCCCGGCCGCCTGGCGCTCCGCCCCCCTGCGCCGAGCCTGCCGGAGTGCCCGGCACGGCGCGCTGCTGTTCGGTGGGCGCGGCCACGCGCACGCTCGCCACCTCCGTGAGCAGGCCGACCTGGTTGTGCCACCAGCCGCTCCACGCCATCGCTCCCTGCCAGAAGTTCGTGTACGTCGAGTTGTAGATGATCCCTTCCTTGCCCGCCGCCTCGAGCGCCGCCGCCTGCGACTGTCCGAGGATGCCGTTCCAGCGGTAGATCAGCGGGTGGACGTTCGGATTGATCGGGTCGGTCGCCGGCATCACGAAGATCCGCGCGCCGCCGCTGCCCTGCTGGTGCTCGTCGAGCCACACCGCGGGGAACCAGTCCTGCCACAGCAGCTTCGCCGTGAGCTGGCTCTCCTTCTGCGTGAACATGTACATGTCGCGGTTGTTGTCGTGGCCGACGTAGGGGTGGTAGAGATACGGAATCTGGCTGTTGGCGAACGGCGTGTCGAGGTTCTTGTTGAACCAGTCGGTCACCATGATCTGGCCGTCCGGGTTCAGGCTGGGCACCAGCACGAAGATGACGTTGTCGAGGATCTTCTTCACCGCCGGCGAGTTCTCCGTCGCCAGCCGGTGCACGAGCTCGACCACCATCTGCGAGGCGCCAATCTCGGTCGCGTGAATCGTCGTCGTCACCACGACGACCGCCTTGCCCTGCTGGAAGATCTCGTCCCGCTCGGCGTCGCTCGGCGCGCCCCCCTGGAAATAGAGCTTGCGCTGGAGCTGTTTGTAGCGGTCCAGGCTCTTCAGCGTGTCGGCGCTCGCGATCTCGAGCGCGACGAACGGGTTGCCGTTGGTCGACTTGCCCAGCTCGCGGTAGCGCACGCGGTCGGAGCCGGCGGAGATCTGCTGGAAGTACTGGACGATCCTGTCCCACCGCGCCAGCTTGTTGTCCGTCCCCATGCGGAAGCCGAAGTACTCCTCCGGCGTCTGGATGGCCTGCTGCTGCGCGCTGGCGAACGTGACCAACAGCGCGGCGAGCGCCGTGGGGAGGACGAACCGGCGGAGCGCGGAACCCGCGCGAACGCTGCTACTGGTCATCACTGCCTCCGGGCGCGGGGGCGAGCGCGCGCTTGTGCTCGCTGCTCCGCATCAGGCGATCGATTCGCATCGCCAGCGCCGGGGACACCGTCTGCGGCCCCCTGGTCAGGTAGTCCTCCAGCTCGGCGTAGGAGAAGCCCATCTCCGCCTCGTCGGTCTGCCCGAGCCAGAGGCCGGCGCTCGGCGCCTTGTCGATGACCGGCTCGGGCACGCCGAGCGCGCGCGCCGCGGCGCGGACCTCGCTCTTCAGCAGGTTGCCGATCGGCAGCAGGTCGACGCCGCCGTCGCCGTACTTCGTGAAGTAGCCGATCGACAGCTCGCTGCGGTTGCCGGTGCCCGCCACCATGTAGTTCAGCGTGTTGGCCACGAAGTAGAGCGTCGTCATGCGCAGGCGCGGCTTCACGTTCGCGAGCGGCAGCCTGGCCTTCAGGTCCTCGGACTGGTGCGCGGCGTCCGGCATCAGTTCGTGGGGGAGCGTCTTCACCGCCTGCTGGAGCGTGCCGGTGAAGTGATCGTAGGCCGGCGCCAGGTCGACGCGGATGGTGGGAATCTCGAAATGATCGGCGACCAGGCGCGCGTCGCTCTCGTCGCGCGGGTCGCTGTGGCACGGCATCAGCACGCCGACGACGTTGCCCGGGGAGGCGAGCTGGCACAGGCGCGACACGACCGCGGAATCGATGCCGCCGCTCAGCCCGAACACGAAACCGCGCGCCGCGGACAGCGCGAGGCGCTGCCGCAGCCATTCGACAATGGCGTCCGTCCCGTTCTTCATGGGGCAGAACTATATCAGGTGAAGTTTTTCGGCAGCGTGCCCGGGGAGGACTGGATGACGCGGAGGAAGGCGTCGACCACCGCGGCGTCGAACTGCCGCTCGCGCTGACGATCGATCTCGGCGATCGCTTCGGCGACCGGCCACGCCGGCTTGTACGGCCGCTGCTGCGTCAGCGCGTCGAAGACGTCCGCCACCGCGACGATGCGTCCGGCGAGCGGCACATCGGCGCCGCGCATGCCGGCGTAGCCGTGGCCGTCCCAGCGCTCATGGTGGAACTGCGCGATCTCCTCCGCCAGCCGCAGCAGCGGAAACTTCCCGCCGGACAGGATCCGCGCGCCGATCGTCGTGTGCTGTTTGACGATCTCGAACTCGGCCGCGGTCAGCTTCCCCATCTTCATCAGGATCGTGTCGGGGACGCCGATCTTGCCGACGTCGTGCAGCGGCGCGGCGCGCGCGATCAGCGACACCTGCGCGTCGGGCAGGCCGAGCTGGCGCGCGACGAGCGCCGACATCTGCCCGACGCGCTGCGTGTGCTGGCCGGTGTTGTCGTCGCGGTACTCGGCGGCGATCGCCAGCCGCTCGATCATCTCGATCTGCGATTCGACCAGCTCGCGGGTGCGCTCGCGGACCGCGTCCTCGAGCTGCCGGTTCTGCCGCTGGATCCGGACGTAGAGCAGGCGGGTCTCGAGCAGCGTGCGGATCCGCAGCAGGAGCTCGTCCTGCTGGAACGGCTTGTTGACGAAGTCCTTCGCGCCGCGCGACAGCGCGTCGCGCCGCGCCTCCGGCGTCAGGTCGCCCGAGAGGATCAGGATGGGCAGGTAGGACGCGGAGGCGATCTCGTTGAGCTGATCCATCACCTCGAGGCCGTCCATGTGCGGCATGTGCAGGTCGAGCAGGATCAGATCGTGGCGATGCTTCAGGTACAGCGGGGCGACCTGCCGCGAATCGGTCGTGGTGTCGACGCTGGCGAACCCGGCGCGGCGCAGCACCCGCCGGAGGATCTCGACGTTGGCGTCCTCGTCGTCGACGACGAGGATTCGGGCGGTGCGGAGGTGGGTCGTCATCGCGGAACGTGGGCCGCGTTGGCGATCGCTTCCGCGGCCGGGGAGTCGGGCCACTCGTGCGGCGGACCGGCGGTGTAGCCGGCGTGGGCGAGACGCGACTGGAACAGCACGACGCCGGCGGCATGCAGCGCCAGCGCAAGATAGGCGACCGCGGCGAGCCGCACCGCCACGTGCAGCGCGGCGGCCGCGCCGTCGGGCGGCGCCGGCTCGAGCGCCGCCATCGCCGCCGTCGCTCCCCACAAGAGCGCGGCGAACACCGCGACCAGCGCGAGGGCCGCGGGATTGCGTCGCGCAAATCGCGCTCCGGCGAGCAGCGCGCCGAGGGCGCTGCGGCGATCCTCGACCACGAGGCGGATCTGCCCGTAGACGCCCACCGCCGAGATCACGAGCAGCAGGACGATCGCCGCCGCCATCACGTACGGATTGTCCACCCGGGAGCCCAGGGTGGCATGGAGAGCGGCATGGGCGAGCCCGACGGCGAGTCCGAGGCGGATCATCGCGGAGACGTGGGCGCCGCAGGCCGCGAAGAAGCCGCGCGCCCGCGTCGGGCGGCCGCGCGCGTATCGATCGATGACGCCGCCCGAAAGAAACGCCCACAGCAGGAACGCCGCGATCATGATTCGCGGATTCCAGGGACCCTCGAGCCACCACAGCACGGCAATCGCGCCGGCAAGTACGGCTGGCGCCGACGCCACGCGCGTCAGCCCGCTCCGCATCGCGTGCACTGCGGAATCCTACATCATGAAGGTATAATCGGCCGCTTGGATTCATCGCTACAGGAGTCGTAGATGGCAGTACGGAAAGGACCCATTCGCGTCGTCCATTACGGGCTCGGGCCGATCGGCGCGGCGGTCGTCAAGCAGGTCGCGGAGCGCCGCGGCTTCAAGATCGTCGGCGCGGTCGACATCGATCCCGCCAAGGCGGGACGCGATCTCGGCGAGGTCGCCGGCGTCGGCCGTCCGCTTCGCATCAAGGTGTCGGACGACGCGCGAAAGACCATCAAGTCGGCGAAGCCGGATGTCGTGGTGCTCTGCACGTTGTCGTCGCTGAAGAGGGTGCTCCCGCAGATCGAACAGATCCTGAAGCTCAAGGTGCCGATCGTCTCGACCACCGAGGAGCTGGCCTATCCGACCGGCGGCAACATGCGCTACGCGCGCGAGATCCACGCGCTGGCCAAGAAGGCCAGGGTCGCCGTGCTCGGCACCGGCGTGAACCCGGGCTTCACGATGGACGCGCTGCCGATCACGCTGACCGGCGTCTGCGAGCGCGTCGACAGCATCCGTGTCGATCGGATCCAGGACGCGCGCGTGCGGCGGCTGCCGTTCCAGCAGAAGATCGGCGCCGGCCTGACCCGCGAGCAGTTCCAGAAGAAGGTGGACGACGCCAGCGTGCGCCACGTCGGCCTCGCCGAATCGGTCTCGATGATCGCCGATGCCATGGGCTGGAAGCTGGATCGGATCACCGACGAGATCCATCCCAAGATCGCGACCTCGACCGTGTCGAGCGAGTTCCTGGCGGTTGACGAGGGCTACGTCTGCGGCCTGGTGCAGGACGGCATCGGCTACCGCCACGGCAAGCCGGTCATCACCCTCCACATGGAGGCCTATCTGGGCGCGCCGGAGTCGTACGATCAGGTGCAGATCGCCGGTTCGCCGAGCATCACCAGCAGGATCGCGGGGGGCGTGCACGGCGACGTCGCCACCGCGTCGATCACCGTGAACTCGATCCCGAAGATCCTGGAGGTCGCGCCCGGCCTGCACACCATGCGCGACATGCCGATTCCCTCGTACTTCGGCGGCTAGCGCCGCGGGAAAGGGGAGGGCGCACGCGTGGAGAGTCACCACGAGTTGATCGCGCGGACGCGGCAGTCGTACCGCGAGGCGCACGAGCGGTTCGTCAAGCGCCTGCGCGAGGCGGCCGACGATGCGGTGCACCGGCAGCCGCCGGATGGCGGCTGGTCGGCCGCGCAGATCGGGTGGCACGTCGCGACGGTCGACGGCCAGTTCGCGGACATCGTCTCGGGCGCCCGGCCCGTGGCACAGCCGCTGGCCGACGGCGCGGCCGAGAGGCCGTGGAGCGAGGTCGTCGCCGGCATGCCGCAGAAGATCGAGGCCGGCAAGCGGGTGCAGCCCCCGGGCGACGTCCGCCGGGACGCCGTGCTCGACCTGCTGGCCGAATCAGCCGCGAGACTGGACGCGGCGCTCGCCGCGCTCGACGAGCCGCGCGGCGCCACCTGCGCGATCACGCATCCGGCGCTCGGCACGATCACCCTGCGGCAGTTCGGCGAATGGGCGACCGCTCACACCATCCGCCACAACGCGCAGGCGAAGCGCGTGCTCGGATCGTGACCGCGACGGCCTAGCTGTCGCGCAGCACGATCAGCGGATCGAGCTTCGACGCCCGCCACGCCGGGACCAGGCTGGCCGCGACCGAGACCGCGAGCAGCGTGAACGCGACCGCCGTGAGCGTCAGCGGATCGGTTGCCGTCACGCCGAACACCATCTTTTCGAGCAGCCGCGCGGCGAGCAGCGCGCCGGCGGCGCCGAGCGCGATGCCGAGCAGCGCGGGCTTGAGCCCCTCGATCACCACCATCCGGACGACGTCGCCGGTGCGCGCGCCGAGCGCGGTGCGGATCCCGATCTCGCGCCGCCGGCCGCGCACCAGGTACGACAGCACGCTGTAGATGCCGACGGACGCGAGCGCCAGCGCCGCGCCGGCGAAAATCTGCAGCAGCAGCGCGCGGAACCGCTCGGCCACGAGCGTCTCCTCGATGACCTGATCCATGGTGCGGACCTCCTGCACCGGCAGGTCGCGATCCATCGCCCGCACCGCCGCGATCACCGGACGCGCCAGCAGCAGCGGATCGCCCGCGCTGCGGATCGCGACCGCGGTCTGCCCGAACGGCAGGTCGCGCTTGTAGTAGTAGACCGTCGGCGGCGCCTGCTCCGAGAGCTGCTCGCGCACGTCGCCGACGATGCCGATCACCTCGATCTTCAGCTCGCGCGAGATCAGCGGCAGCGTCACCCGCTTGCCGAGCGGATCGGCGTCCCCCCACAGCAGCTTCGCCGCCGAGGCGCTGATCAGCATCGCTTCGGCGTCGGCGGCGATGAAATCCCGCCCCGCGAGCAGCGGAATCTCCATCGTCTTGATGTAGCCGCCGCCGCCGAAGCGCACCGACACCGTCGGCTGTTCGCTCGGCTTCAGCTCGGGACGTCCCTCGACGACGATCGGCTGCACCGATCCGCCGCCGGTGGCGGGCAGGGTGTCGATCATGCCGGCGCTCACCACGCCGGGAAGCGCGCGCACCCGCTCGAGCAGCGCGTCGAAGAAGCCGCGGATCTGCGCCGGTTCCTTGTAGCGCGCGTCCGGCAGGGTGATCTCGACCTTGAGGACGCCGCGCGGATTGAAGCCGGCGTCGACGTTCCTCAGGTTGTGCAGGCTGCGCAGCATCACGCCGGCCCCCATCAGCAGCATCAGCGAGAGCGCCACTTCGGCGACGATGAGGACGCGCCGCGTGAACGAGCCGGCGCCGGAGGCGTCGCTCCGCCCGCCTTCCTTCAGCGTGTCGTTCAGATCGGTGCGGCCGGCGCGGAGCGCCGGGATCGCGCCGGCGAGCACCCCGGTCAGCAGCGAGGCGCCGGCGACGAACAGCAGGACGCGCACGTCGAGCGACGCCTCGCCGGCGCGCGGCACCTGGTCCTCGAGCATCGTCCGTCCCGTCGAGATCGCCCAGCCGGCGAGGAACAGGCCGAGCGCGCCGCCCGCCAGTGCCAGCACCAGCGATTCCACGATCAGGTGCTGGAAGACGCGGCGCCGCCCGGCGCCGAGCGCGGCGCGGATGGCGAGCTCCTTCTGCCGGCCCATCGACCGGGCGAGGATCAGGTTGCCGACGTTCGCGCACGCGATGAGCAGCACCAGCGCGACGGCGCCGAGCAGAATCCAGAGGGACGTCCGCACGTCGCCGACCAGCAGTTCCTGCAGCGGGATCGCCGTCCCGCCCCAGCCGGCGTTGTCGGCCGGATACTGCCGTTCGAGGCGCTTCGAGATCACCTCCAGCTCCGCCTTCGCCGCGCCGAGCGACACGCCGTCTGCCAGCCGGCCGATCGCCTGGTAGTTGTGGTTCTCGCGAACCGCGCGCTCCTTGCCGGTCCACGCCAGCGGCCGCCACATCGGCACCGTGGTCGCGCCCCACGCGCGCACCGAGAACTGCGGCGGCATCACCCCGACCACCGTGAAGGCCTGCCCGTCGAAGGTCAGCGTGCGGCCGACGGCGTCGCGCGCTCCGCCGAGATGGCTGCGCCAGAAGCCGTCGCTCACGACGAGCACGCGCGAGCGCTCCGGCTCGTGCTCCTCCGGCAGGAACGTGCGCCCCAGCGCCGGCTGCGTCCGGACGATCCTGAAGAACTCCGGTCCGACCACCGCGACGCGCAGCGCTTCGGCGTTGCCGGCGCCGGTCAGCGTCAGCTGGCGGAAGCTGTACGCCGCCATCGCCTCGAACGACCTGCTCTCCCGCTGCCAGTCGAGGAAGTTCGCCGGCGACAGCGAGAACGTCGCCATGCCGGGAAACGTCGCCTGCGGCGGAATGTGAAACAGGCGGACCAGCCGGCCGGGCGCCTCGAACGGCAGCGGCCGCAGCAGCACCGCGTTGACGATGCTGAAGATGGCCGTGTTGGCGCCGATGCCGAGGGCGAGAACGGCGACGACGGCGACGGCGTACGACGGCGTGCGAGTGAACACCCGAAGCGCGTGGCGCGCATCGGAGAGAAGCGTGCGCATGAATGAATCTCCGCGGGGACCAGGACGGGAACGGGATGCGGGACGCGAGGGCGCGGGCGGCGTTATCAGGCAGCGAAGCACCTGGCCCCACAGCCAGCGGCGCGCCGCGGCCGGCGCCGACGCGGCGCGCGCGCGGAACTCCTCCTCGAGATCGCCGAGGATGAAGTCCTGCCACTCCGGCGGCAGCCGCCGGGAGAGCAGACGGACGGCGAGCGGCGGAATCCGGTCGCTCACTTCGCGCCGAGCCGATCCTCGAGGCCGTCGGCCATGGAACGCAGCGCCAGGTAGGCGTGCCGCACGGCGCTCACGCCGGCGGGGGTGACGGCGTAGAACTTCCGCCGGCGCCCGCCGCGCTGCGCGGTCGGCTCGCCGACCCACGAGCGGAGCAGCCCCTTGCCCTCGAGGCGATCGAGCGTGGTGTAGACCGCGTTGATCGACACGTCGCGGCCCGAGCGGGCGTGGATTTCCTGGCGGATGCTGGCGCCGTAGGCCTCGTCCGCCAGCCGCAGGACGCCGAGCAGCACGAGCTGCTCGAAGTCGCCGAGCGCGGCCGTTTTCGATTTAAACCACATTGTGGGGGATATCCAAGGAGACTTGGACGGACGCCGGGACGAAAAGGTTGCGGGCGGCCCGGGCTAGCTGGCCGCCGCGGCGCGCTGCATGCCCCAGCGCCGCCGTTTCAGGAACAGCCCCTTGCGCGAGATGCCGAGCAG
Organism: Vicinamibacterales bacterium; assembly: GCA_035699745.1. Classification (NCBI taxonomy): domain Bacteria; kingdom Pseudomonadati; phylum Acidobacteriota; class Vicinamibacteria; order Vicinamibacterales; species Vicinamibacterales bacterium. The sequence continues at coordinate 1,296 of DASSPH010000102.1, read as the reverse complement.
CCGCGCGGCGTTCTCGTAGTTGCCGTGTGCCCGCTCGAGCGCGCGCAGCACCATCATCCGCTCGATCATCTCGATCGCGTCGTTCAGCGGCTGGTCGAGGCGGACGCTGATCTCGGGCTCGTCGCCGGGGTGGACGCGGATCGTGCGCCGCGAGGTCTGAATCTCCGGCGACAGCAGCGCCGGCGTGACCGTACTGTCGGGGTCCGCGTAGGCGACGATGCGGCTGACCTCGTTCACCAGCTGGCGCACGTTCCCCGGCCACGAGTAGAGCACCAGGTACTCGAGCGTCTCGTCGTCCAGCGTGAGGCGCCCCTTCTTCTGCTCGTCGGCGGCGCTGCGCAGGTAGTGGTCCACCAGCGCGGGAATCTCCTCGCGCCGCTCGCGCAGCGGCGGCAGTCTCAGACGGACGACGTTCAGGCGGTAGAAGAGGTCGTCGCGGAAGCGTCCGTCGGTGACCAGGCTCTCGAGATCGGCGTTGGTCGCGGCGATGACGCGCACGTCCACCCTGACCGGCTGCGACTCGCCGAGCCCGTGCACTTCGTGGGTTTCGAGGAAGCGCAGCAGCTTGGGCTGGAGGTCGGGACCGATCTCGGCGATCTCGTCGAGGAACAGCGTGCCGCCGGCGGCGGCGCGGATGACGCCGTCGAAGGCCTCGTTGGCGCCGGTGAAGGCCCCCTTGCGGTAGCCGAACAGCTGGCTCTCGAGCATCTCGCGCGGCACCGCGGTGCAGTTGAACGGCACGAAGGGCCTGGCGGCGCGCGCCGAGGCGCGGTGAATCGCGCGCGCCAGGACTTCCTTGCCGGTGCCGGTTTCGCCGGTGAGGAGCACCGTGACGTCGGAGGGAGCGATGCGCCGGGCGATGGACAGCAGCTCGGTCATCTGTTCGGACACCCAGAGGCCGCCGTCGGTCTCGAGGGTGTCGGCGGGCCAGAGGGCGGTCCGCTGCTTTTCCTCGCGGCGATAGCGATCGAGGGTGACGGCGGTGTCGACCAGCTTGCGGATGGCGACGGCGGTGCAGCGGTCGTTCAGCGCCTCGCGGACGTCGGCGAGGATTTCCCAGCTCTCGTCGCGATGGGTGCCGCAGCCGATGTGGAGGCGGTCGCCCGGCTGGGCGGCGGCGTGGCGCGCGTCGTCGTCGCTCCAGCCGTCGGCGGCGACGACGCGGAGGGCGTCGGGGCCGCGGGCGACGAGGGCGCGGGCGGTGGCGGCGCGGGTGAGGCCGAGCAGGGCGTAGGCCTCGTGGGCGAGGACGTGGGGGTAGCCGGCCAGTTCGACCAGCGCCAGCGCGTCGTCGAG
>DASSPH010000101.1 GCA_035699745.1 Vicinamibacterales bacterium | reverse complement strand
CGGGCGATCGGGTGATCGGGCGATCGGGCGATCGGGTGATCGGGCGATCGGGCGATCGGGCGATCGGGCGATCGGGTGATCGGGTGATCGGGCGATCGGGTGATCGGGCGATCGGGCGATCGGGTGATCGAGCGATCGCGCGATGACCCGATGATCCGATGGCCCGATCACCCGATCACCCGATCACCCGATGATCCGATGGCCCGATCACCCGATGATCCGATGATCCGATGGCCCGATGTTAGCGGCGCTCCACGGTGATGGTCGCCGGCGACGACAGCCGCGCCGTGACGATCTCGCCGCCGCGCAGCTGCGCCGCCTGCCGGTCGCCCGTCATCACCGCCGCGGTTCCGGCGCCCGCGCCGGTGGCGCCGCCGATCGCCGCCCCCTTCTTGCCGCCAAGAATGCCGCCGAGAATCGCGCCGCCCACCGCCGCCACGCCGATCTTCTTCGCGCTGTCGCCGGCGGGAGATTCGCCGTCGCGGTAGATCGCTTCGGTCTGCAGCGGCACTTCGCTGCCATCGCCAAGCACCAGCGTATGGAAACGGACGCCGAGCCGCGCCCGCTCCTTGACCTTGCCGCCCCGCTCGACCAGCGTCACCGATCCGAGCACACGCGATCCCGCGGGAATCGCCACACGGCCGGCGGCGAGCACGTCGCGGGTGACGCGCGCGTCGACCCGATCCTCGACCCGGGCGCGCTCGGACGACAGCGTGGACTCGAGCTGCAGGCCGATCACCGCCGACGCCGGGACGATCACTTCCTCGAACTGCGGTACCGGTGCCGCGGCGGGCTGCGGCTCGACCGGACGCGGGGGCTCGAAGGCCGGCGCGGAGGAGGCCGCGGCAGGCGCGGCCGGCGCCGGCGGCTGGGGCGCGGGAGTGCCGCTGCCGAACGGAACGGTGCGCTCGGCGGGGGTGTCGGTGCGCGCGCTGCGCGTGACCGCGGCCGGACGCCTTTGCGCAGCCGCCTCACGCGGCTTTGCCGCCGGCGGCGGCGGCACGCGGGCCGGCTTCTCGGCCTCCGCGAGGGGACGTTCGGCGGGCTTCGCGCTGCTCACCGCGGCCTCGGTTTCGGCAACGGGTTGGGTCGGCGACGCCGGTGCGGCGGCGGCATTGGAGCCCCCCGCCGGAACGGCCGCCTCGAGCTTGGCGGCCGGGATCGGCTCGGTCGCGTTCTGTCGGGTCGCCACGTAGGCGCCGCCTGCCGCGGCCGTGACGCATCCGAGGGCCAGCAGAACAAACGCCAGCGGTCTGGAAAACATCGGACTAACTCCTGTGCCCCTCGGTTGAGCAAGGGGCGTACCCCGCAAAAACACCGTCATTCTAAGGGGTCACGGATCGATCCGCCATTCGGCGGGGACACTTGCTGTCCTCGGCACAGGACCCGGCGGCGGCCCGCAACGCGCGAAAAATCACGCCCGCCTGGCCAACCGACTGGCGGTCTTATTGCACTATAGAAGAGTATGCGCCGCATCCTCGCCGCCCTGCTCACGGTCCTCCTGCTCGCCTCCGGCCGCGCCGAGGCACTTACCATCCGCGACCTCATGGAGCTGTCCAAGGCCGGGCTCGGCGACGACGTGCTCATCGCGTTGATCGAGGTGGACCGGCGGGTCTACACGGTCGACACCGCGACGCTGAAGCAGCTCAAGGCCGCAGGCGTCAGCGAGGCGGTCATCGTGGCGTTGATTCGCAGCGGCCGGAGCACCCAGCCCCAACCGTCCACCCCGGCGGAGGCGCCAGTCCAGGAGCCGCGGCAGCCCGACGTCATCGTCATCGAGCACCGTGACCCGGCGCCGCCGGCACCGGCACCCGCACCGGCCGTGTACCCCGTCCCGGTCGCCGTACCCGTCTATGTCCCGGTGCCCACCTCGCGGTCGCGCGGCCTCGGCCGCCACGAAACGGTCACGACCGTCCTGCCGACCGATCAAGGCCTGGTGAAGGCGCGTGTGCCGGTCCCCGCGAATTGCGTGAAGGCGGAACCGGTCTACTGGGGGTTCGGCGGCAAGCTGCGCCCCGGATCGTGGGAACCGCCCCCCACCGTCGTCTGCCGCTGAGCGCGATACGATCCGGCTCGGGGACACGCCCCGAGATGATGGAAGACTTCCGACAGCAGGCCCACCGGCTCGCCGACTGGATCGCTGACTACCTCGAACGTCCCGAGCGCTTCCCGGTGCTGGCGCGGGTGCGCCCGGGCGAGATCCGCGGGGCGTTGCCGCGCGACGCGCCGGAACGCGGCGAATCGTTCGACGACATCTTCGCGGATTTCGAGCGCGTCATCGTGCCCGGCCTGACGCACTGGAACCATCCCGGCTTCTTCGCCTACTTCGCCATCACCGCCAGCGCGCCCGGGATTCTCGCCGAGTTCCTCTCGGCCGCGCTGAATCAGCAGGCGATGCTGTGGCGCACGTCTCCGGCGGCGACCGAGCTCGAGGAGGTGTCGCTCGCCTGGCTGCGGCGGCTGCTCGGGCTCCCGGAGCGCTTCGAGGGAGTGATCTACGACACCGCCTCGATCTCGACGCTGCACGCACTCGCTGCCGCGCGCGAGGCGGCGCTGCCCGACGTGCGCGCGAGAGGGCTCACCGGACGCTTTCAGCCGGCGGGCGTGCGCGTCTATTGCAGCGAGCACGCGCATTCATCCGTCGACAAGGCAGTGATCCTGCTCGGTCTCGGCCACGACGCGGTCATCCGGATCCCGGCCGACGCGGAGTTCCGGATGCGCCCCGATCTGCTCGCCGCCGCGGTCGCATCCGATCGCGGCGCCGGCCGCGTGCCGCTCGCGGTCGTCGCGACCGTCGGCACGACGTCGAGCACGAGCGTGGATCCGGTTGCGGAGATCGCGGCGATCTGTCAGCGGACGGGGGTGTGGCTGCACGTCGACGCGGCGTACGCCGGCGTCGCCGCGATGGTGCCGGGCTACGAGTGGATGCTGCGCGGGGCGGATCTCGCGGATTCGCTCGTGGTGAATCCGCACAAGTGGCTGTTCACGCCCTTCGACGCGAGCGTGTTGTACTGCCGCCGCATGGACGTGCTCCGTCAGGCGTTCGCGCTCACGCCCGAGTACCTGAAGACGGCGGAAGGGGACGCGGGCGTCCGCAATCTGATGGACACCGGCATCCAGCTCGGACGGCGGTTCCGGGCGTTGAAGCTGTGGATGGTCCTCCGCCACTTCGGCGCCGAAGGCCTGCGTGCGGCGCTGGCGGAGCACATCCGGCTGGCGCGGATGTTCGCCGCCTGGGTCGACGCGAGCGATCGCTTCGAGCGCGTCGCGCCGGTGCCGTTCAGCGTCGTCTGTTTCCGGTTGCGCGACGCGACCGACGGGCAGCAGGCGCGGCTGCTCGACGCGGTCAACGCGTCGGGCGACGTCTTCCTCTCGCACACGCGGCTCGACGGCCGCTACACGCTGCGGCTCGCCATCGGCAATCTCGCGACGCGTGAAGCGCACGTGCGCCGCGCGTGGGAACTGTTGAAGTCCGCCGCCTCGTCCGTGTAGCGCCACGTCGGCCGTAGCCGGCCAAGGGCACATCGCTTGCACTCCGATCGCGCAGCAGTGAGAGGAGTGTTGTAGATGTCTTTGCGTAAATGGCTTGTTACAGCTGGAATGGTCGCGGCGATCTCTGCCGCGACGCCCCGGGCGGCGTCGGCTGACTGGGTGTTCACCCCGTTCGTGGGCTGGAACTTCAACGGCTCCGCCGATCTCCAGGGCGCCGGCGGCGCGACCTTCTCCGACAAGTTCGAGAAGAAGATCGATTACGGCTTCTCGCTCGCCTCGATGGGCGCCGGAGCGGTCGGCTTCGAGATCGACTTCGGCTACTCGCCGAACTTCTTCGAGACCGGCACGACCGGCACCGAATTCGACCTGGCGAACGACAGCAACGTGACGACGCTCACCGCCAATGCGATCATCGGGATTCCGATCGGCGGGCAGCGCGGCGGCTCGGTTCGTCCTTACGTCGTCGGCGGCGTCGGCCTGATCCGCAGCAACGTCGGCGACGCGGCGGACTTCTTCGACGCGCAGACGAAAAACGACTTCGGTTTCGACGTCGGCGGCGGCGTGATGGGGTTCTTCTCGGACAACGTCGGCCTGCGCGGCGACGTGCGCTACTTCCGCACCTTCAACGGCAGCAGCGACAACGTCACCGGTCTCGGCCTGAGCGACTTCAACTTCTGGCGCGGGTCGGTCGGCGTGTCGTTCAAGTTCTGAAGCCGGCGACCCAGTTCCGCGCATCGGCGAGCGCCGCGGCGACCGCATCCGGTGCGGTCGACTGCGGCGTCTGCTTCTTGGCGATCGACGCGAGCGGCGTGACCGCCTGACGCACGTCCTCGGCGAACAACGGCGAGTGCTGCCGCCATTCCTGCAGGCTGAGATCCTCGAACGATCGATGCTCGGCGAGAAGGCGGCGGACCAGGGCGCCGACGACTTCGTGCGCGTCGCGGAACGGAAGCCCTTTCGCGACGAGGTAATCCGCGACGTCGGTGGCCAGCAGCAGCCCGGAAGCGGCGCGGCCGGTCACGACCGCCTGCGGCCGCAGTCCGCCGACGACGCTGGCAGTGGCGCGCAGACAGGCGATCCAGGTGTCTTCCGCGTCGAACAGCGCCTCCTTGTCCTCCTGCAGATCCTTGTTGTAGCCCGCCGGCAGCCCCTTCATCGTCACCAGCCATCCCGCGAGGTGGCCGACGACGCGGCCGGTCTTGCCGCGTACGAGCTCCAGCGGATCGGGATTCTTCTTCTGCGGCATCAGGCTGCTGCCGGTGGCGGCGCTGTCGGCGAGCTCGAAGTAGCCGAACTCTTCGGAGGTGAAGAGGATGAAGTCCTCCGCGATCCGGCTCAGATGCACCATTCCGAGCGAGGCGGCGTGCAGGAACGACGCGACGAAGTCGCGATCGCCGCTGACGTCCATGCTGTTGCGCGCGATGCGGCTGAAGCCGAGCGCGTCGGCGAGCGCGCGGACGTCGATCGGGTAGGCGGTGCCGGCGATCGCGCCGGAGCCGAGCGGCAGTTCGTCCGCTTCCGCGAGCACGGCGGCGAGGCGATCGACGTCGCGCCGCAGCGACGCGACGTGGGACAGCAGGAAGTGCGAGACCAGCACCGGCTGCGCGCGGCGCAGGTGCGTGTACGACGGCATCATCGCCTCGCCGGCGCGATCCGCCAGCGCGAGGAAGCTGCCCGCCACCGCGGCGAGCTCCCGCTGAACCGCCGGAATGCGGCGCTTCAGGTAGAGGCGGAGGTCGACCGCGACCTGCTCGTTGCGCGAGCGGCCGGTGTGCAGGCGGCGCCCGGCGTCGCCGATCCGCGCCACCAGCTCGCGTTCGACGAAGGCATGGACGTCCTCGTCGCCGTGCGCCTCGCTGACGAACGAGGGATCGGCGGCAGCCGTGTCGAGAATCTCCCGCAGGCCGCGGTCGATCGCCGCGGCATCGGCGCCCGACAGCACGCCGGCGCGCGCCAGGCCCCCCGCCCATGCCAGACTGCCCCGCACGTCGTCTTCGAACAAGCGGCGATCGAACCGGAACGACGATCCGAACGCGAACAGCTCGGCGTCCGGATCGCCGGCAAAACGTCCTGACCAGAGATGCGCCATCAGTGAACCGTGGTTTCGGCCGTCGCGGCCGGCGGGGCCGCCGGCGCCTCGAGAGCCATCGGGGAGCGGCGGCCCACGACGCGGCAGTCCCCTTTGAACAGCTTCAAGCGGACCGCGCCGGTGACGCGCGGCTGGATCGCCCGCATGAAGGCGTCGATCGCCTCGCGCGTCGGGGAGAACCAGCGCCCGTTGTAAACCAGGTCGGCATAGGCGCGGCCGAGATCGTGCCCCAGCCGCTCGAGATCCCGCGGGATCACGAGCTTCTCCAGCTCGCTGTGCGCGGTGTGCAGCACGACCGCGGCGGGCGCCTCGTAGATCTCGCGCGACTTGCCGCCGGTGGTGGCGTTCTCGACCATGTCGATGCGGCCGACGCCGTGGGCCCCGGCAATCGTTTCGACGCTTTCGATCAGTTCGATCAGCGACATCTCGACGCCGTTGGCGCGGACCGGGACGCCGGACTCGAACTCGATCTCGACGTAGGCCGGTTCGTCGGGGCAGTCGCGCGGCGAGCGCGTCAGGGTGTAGATGTCTTCCGGCGACTCCTGCCACGGATCCTCGAGGCCGCCGCGCTCGATCGATCGCCCCCACAGGTTGGTGTCGATCGTGTACGGACTGTCGGCGGCCGACGGAATGGGAATCCTGCGCGCGCGCGCGTACTCGATCTCCTGCGGCCGGGTCATCCCCCAGATCCGCGCCGGCGCGAGCACGGTGATCGACGGATCGAGCGCCTTGACGCCGAGCTCGAGCCGCAACTCGTCGTTCGCCTTGCCGTTGCAGCCGTGCGCGATCACGGTCGCCCCCTCCATCCGCGCGACGTCGACCAGGCGCCGCGCGATCAGCGGCCGCCCCAGCGCCGTCGACAACGGATAGCGATCCTCGTAGAGCGCACCGGCCTGCAGCGCCGGCAGGATGTAGTCGCGCGCGAACTCGTCGCGGACGTCCAGCACGTGCGCCCGCGTCGCGCCGACCGTGAGCGCGCGCTCGCGGACGTCGGTCAGCTCGCGCCCCTGCCCGATGTCGAGCGTGACGGCAATCACCTCGCCGCCGTATTTCTCACGCAGCCACGCGATGGCGACGGACGTGTCCAGACCGCCCGAATAGGCGAGAACGATGCGTTCCATGTCTATGCTTCCCCCCTGACCCACGCGTCGAGCTGCCGCGTGAACGCCTGCGCCTCGGCTTCGCCGCGGCAGATCACCAGGATGGTGTTCTCGCCGCCGATCGTGCCCACGACCTCGGCGAGGTGCGCGCGGTCGATCGCTTCGGCGAGCGGCGACGCCTGCGCCGACTCGGTCCTGAGCACGACGAGCTGCTGGACGACGTCGAACTTCCGCAGCGCGCCGGCGACGGACCGCCGCAGCACCGCGAGCGAATCAGGGCCGGGGGGGGCCGCGTCCCCCGACGACGGCCGCTTGTACGCCCCGTCGGCAGCCGCTTTCACCAGCCCGAGGTCGCGGATGTCGCGGGACAAGGTGGCCTGCGTCACCTGGATCCCTCGCGCCTGGAGCCGCTCCCGAAGCTGTTCCTGGCTGGTGATCGGTTCCCTGTCGATGAGCTCGAGCACCAGCTGCTGCCGGTAGGACTTCATAACTATTCAGCCGGACGGAGCATTATACACAGAATGCATAGGGGAACGCCACCTAACTTGTTGACTGGAGAAAACCTGTCCTGTATATTCAAACAAGTTGATGAATACTTATACCGACGGGGTGCGGGTCGGCATCGCGGGAGCGACCGGGTACACCGGCGTCGAGCTCATGCGTTTGCTCGCGCGGCATCCGCGCGCCACGCTGGCGGCCGCGATGGGCAGCCCCGGTTCGCCGCCCCGCGTCGTCCCGGCGCTGAAGCGCCTGTGGGATGCGCCCGTCAACGGCCTGGACGTCGAGGCGCTCGCCGAGGCGTCGGATGCGGTGTTTCTCGCGCTCCCCGATCACGCCGCGGCGGAGATCGCGCCGCCGCTGGTGGCCCGCGGCAAGCGCGTCTTCGACCTGTCGGGGGCGTTCCGGCTGCGTGACGCCGAACTGCGCCGGCGGTGGTATCCGCATACGCCGGACGCATCGCCGGCGGTCGTCTACGGCTTGACCGAGCGCTACCGCGACCGTCTGCCCGGTTCGACGCTGGTGGCGTGCGCCGGCTGCTACCCGACCGCCGCGATCCTCGCCCTGCAGCCGCTGCTCGCGGCGGGGCTGCTCGACGTCTCGGGAGCGCCGATCATCATCGACGCGAAGTCGGGCGTATCGGGCGCCGGCAAGACGCCGTCGGAGCGGACCCATTTCAGCGAGTGCCACGGCAGCCTCTCGGCGTACGGCGTCTTCAATCACCGCCACGCGGCGGAGATCGAGCAGGAGCTGGGGACCGCGGTGACGTTCGTGCCGCACCTGCTGCCGATCGATCGCGGGATCCTCGAGACGATCTACGCGACGCTCGCGCCGGGCGCCGGCGAGCAGGCAATCGGCGCGGTGATGCACGAGGCCTATGCGGAATCGCCGTTCGTGCGCCTGACCGGCGCAGACCTGCCGGAGATCAAGCATGTCGCGCATACGAACTACTGCGACATCGGCTGGAAGGTGAACGCGGCGCGGCGGCAGATCGTGCTGGTGTCGTGCATCGACAACCTCGTCAAGGGGGCGGCCGGCCAGGCGGTCCAGAACTTCAACGTCGCCTTCGGATTCGACGAGGAGCTGGGGCTCAATTGATCAAGGTCGTCAAGCTTGGCGGGGAGCTGCTCGAGGACGCCGACGCCCTGCGCGTCGCGGCCCGCGGCATTGCCGCGCTGGCCGCCGCCGGTCCGGTCGCGGTCGTCCACGGCGGCGGGCGCGCGATCGACGCCGATCTGAAGGCGCGCGGCCAGTCGCCGCGCTTCGTCGACGGCCTGCGCATCACCGACGCCGAAACGTTGAACACCGTGGTCGCGGTGCTCGCGGGACGGATCAACACCGCCTTGGTCGCCGCGCTCGTTTGGGCGGGCGTCAAGGCCGTGGGACTGACGGGCGCGGACGCAGGCCTCGGATTGTCGGACCTCGCCGCGCCGCTGCAGACGACCGCCGGCACGATCGCGGATCTCGGGCTGGTCGGGGTGCCGCGCGACGATGCGCCGGCGCGGCTGCTGATCGATCTCCTCGAGCTCGGATACGTGCCCGTGATCGCGAGCGTCGGCATCGACGGAGAGGGCCGCCTGCTGAACGTCAATGCCGACACGCTGGCGTCGCACCTGGCGCGCGCCGCCGGCGCAGGGGAATTGATCGTGGCCGGGAAGACGGCGGGGGTGTTCGACGCGGCGGGGGTCACGTGCCCGCGGCTCGACGCCCGCGAAGCGCAGGCGATGGTGGCGGCGGGCACCGCGCGCGACGGCATGGTCGCGAAGCTGACGGCGTGCCTCGCGGCGCTCGACGGCGGCGTCGGGCGGGTGCGGATCGTCGACGGCCGCGCGGGTGACTACGAGGCTGCTGGCGGGACGACGATTGCCGGGACGTCGGAACGCGAGCTGACGAAATGCTGACCGGGCTGTGCACATGCTGACAATGACTTCACACGATCCGATCGCGCTCGACGCGCAGCACGTCCTGCAGGTGTATCGCCGCGCCCCGGTGGTCTTCGAGTCCGGCAAGGGGTGCGCGCTGTTCACGCGCGACGGCGAGCGCTACCTCGATCTGATCTCGGGCGTCGGCGTGGCGTCGCTCGGCCACGCGCATCCCGGGCTGGCCCGCGCGATCGCGGAGCAGGCGGCGACCCTGCTGCACACGTCGAACCTGTTCCACCACCCGCTGCAGGCGGAGCTGGCGACGAGGCTGGCGGCGCTGTCCGGACTGCCGCGCGCGTTCTTCTGCAACAGCGGCGCTGAAGCGGTCGAGGCCTGCCTGAAGTTCGCGCGGCGGTTCTGGCACGCGCAAGGCACCCCGCGGACCAGCGTCGTCGCCTTCGATCACGCGTTCCACGGCCGCACCGCCGGCGCGCTCTCGGTCACCTGGGACGAGCACTACCGCGCGCCGTTCGCGCCGCTCATTCCCGGTGTGACGTTCGTCGATCCCTCGGATCCGTCGGCCATCGCCGCGGCGATCACCAGGGATACAGCCGCGGTCATCGTCGAGCCGATACAAGGAGAGGGCGGCGTGCGTCCGCTGCCGCAGGCCGCCGCGGATGCGATTGCCGCGGCGTGCCGCCGGACCGGCGCGCTGCTCATCGCCGACGAGGTGCAGTGCGGGCTCGGACGGACGGGACGCGCGTTCTACAGCGACGCGCTCGGTCTGCAGCCGGACCTGATGGCGCTCGGCAAGGCGCTCGGCGCCGGCGTGCCGATCGGCGCGGCGCTGTTCTCGGACCGCGTCGCCGGCGCCGCCAGGCCCGGCGATCACGGCAGCACGTACGGCGGGAACCTGCTCGCCTGCCGCGCCGCGCTCGTGTTCCTCGACGAGCTGACGCAGAACGGCCTGATGGAGCACGTCGCCCAGGTCGGCGCGGCGATGGAGCGCGGGCTGAAGGCGATCGCGTCGCGCCAACCGGCGGTGAAGGACGTGCGCGGCGCGGGCGTGATCTGGGGCCTGGAGATCGATCGTCCGGCGGCGGCGGTCGTCGATGCCGCACGCGCCCGGCACCTGCTGGTCAACCGGACCTCCGACACGGTGATCCGGCTGCTGCCGCCCTACGTCATCACGGAAGCGGAACTCGACGAAGCCCTGCCGCTGCTCGAAGCGGCAATTGCGTCCGCGGTGGAGGCGCCTGCTCGATGACGACGAACATTCAGTTGCGCACGGGGATCGCGGCCGACGCGGCCGCCATCCACAACCTGATCACCGCCAACCTCAGCGTCGGGCACCTGCTGCCGCGAACGTTCGAGGACGTCGAGTCCCACGCCGAGCGCTTCATCGTCGCGGTGAGCGGCGACGACGTGATCGGCTGCGCCGAGCTCGCGCCGCTCAGCGCCGATGTCGCCGAAGTGCGCTCGCTGGTCGTCGACGAAGCAAGCCGCGGCCAGCGCACCGGCGTGGCGCTGGTCACCGCGCTCGCCGATCGCGCCCGCGAGCTGGGCTATGTCACGCTGTGCGCGTTCACGCATCAGCCGGCGCATTTCATCCGCCTCGGGTTCTCGATCGTGCCGCACGTGTGGCTCCCCGAGAAGATTGCGCTCGACTGCGTGGGCTGCAGCCAGTTCCGGCACTGCGGTCAATACGCCGTGTCGCTGGCGCTGCGCGCCGGAGCCGGGCTGCGGCTCGAGCAGACGGCACCGCCGGCGCGCGCAATCTCGGGGCCGCGCGCGAGCGTCGAGCGTCTGCGGCTCCTCCCCGTCACGGCATGAACGTCGCGCAACTGGCCGTGAAGGCCGTCGAGGGAAGCGTGTCGGCGCCGGCGGGATTCCGCGCCGCCGGTATCGCCTGCGGCATCAAGAAGACCGGCGCGCTCGATCTCGCGGTGATTGTCAGCGACACGCCCGCGGCGGCGGCGGCCGTCTTCACCACCAACAAGGCGCAGGCGGCGCCGGTGGTGGTGTCGAAGGCTCGGCTCGCCGCGTCAGGCGGACGCGCCCGCGTCGTCGCCATCAACAGCGGCTGCGCGAATGCCTGTACCGGACCTGACGGACACGCCACCGCCGAGGCGATGGCGGACGCGGCGGCAGGGGCCGCAGGCGCAGCTCCCGAGCAGGCGCTGATCGCCTCGACCGGCGTGATCGGCGTGGCGCTGGAGCGCGATCGCGTGGTCGACGGGTTGAAGTCCGCCAAGGCGGCACTCTCGCGCGACGGCGGCCCCGCCGCCGCGCGCGCGATCATGACGACCGATCCGTTCCCGAAGGAGGCGGCGGTCGAAGTGACGACCGCGGCGGGCACCTTCCGCGTCGGCGGCATCGCCAAGGGCTCCGGGATGATCGAGCCGCTGATGGCCACGATGCTCGCGGTGGTGACGACGGACGCCGGCGTCGAGCCGGCGCTGCTGCAGCGGGCGCTGGCCTCGGTGACGGACGTGACGTTCAACGCGATCACGGTGGACGGCGAGTGTTCCACCAACGACTGCGTGTTCGCCCTGGCGAACGGCGCCAGCGGGGTCGCGATCGGCGAGGCGGATTTCCACCTGCTGGTCGAGGCCCTGCGCGGCGTGTGCGAGCCGCTTGCCGTCGGGATCGTGCGCGGCGGCGAAGGGGCGACCAAGCTGGTGACGGTCGAAGTCACCGGCGGCCGCAGCGCGTCGGAAGCGAAGCAGGCGGCGCGGGCAATCGCGAACTCGCCGCTGGTGAAGACGGCCGTTCACGGCGCCGATCCGAACTGGGGGCGCCTGATCGCCGTCGCCGGACGCGCCGGGGTCGGCTTCGAGCTCGAGCGCGCGCGGGTGCGCATCGGCGACGTCGAGCTGTTCGCCGCGGGCCGGCCGTATGACGAGCGGGCGGCGCTCGCGTCGACGCATCTGCAAGGCACCGACGTGCGGCTGCACGTCGATCTCGGCACCGGCGGCCCCGGCGCGGCGCGCATGTGGACGTGCGACCTCAGCGCCGACTACGTGAGGATCAACGCGGAGTATCGAACATGAGCGTCGAGGTCTCCCCGTGGCAGCCGTCGCAGTTCCTCTCGGTGCTGGACCTTACGCCGGCGGAACTCGAGTCCTGCCTGGCGCTGGCGGCGTCGATGAAGGCGGCACGACGCAGCCAGCGGCCGCACGAGGCGCCGCTCGCCGGCCGCCATGTCGCGCTGCTCTTCGACAAGCCGTCGCTGCGCACGCGCTCGACGTTCGTCATCGCCGTCCGCGAGCTCGGGGGGGACGTGATCGAGCCGTTGCCCGACGTCGCGTTCGGCGGCCGCGAGTCGATCGAAGACGTCGCGCG
>DASSPH010000100.1 GCA_035699745.1 Vicinamibacterales bacterium | reverse complement strand
GCTTCCTGCTGGAACTGGTATTCCTGCAGCCCGGCGAGCACGACCTTGGCGAGGTGGCTGTAGCGGTAGTTCTTCGAGGACGAAATCGCGATCGCGTCCTTCAGACGGCCGTCCTTCAGGTGCTTCGCCACCTGTGGCGCGTAGAGCTTCGACTGCTTGCGCGCCTGCGTGAACGTGTAGATGCGCTCGATGGCCACGCCAAACGAGATCATCGACATGATCACCAGAATAACGCCGATCCCCTTGGCGATCGGCCCCATCGCTTCCCACATCTCAATGAAATTCATCAGCCCCGATCCTTTGTAAGAAGGAAAGCCTCCGGTGGAATTACCTCTGCCCTACTGCAGCGTGAAGTTCACCGTGACGGTCATGATGACCGGCACCGGCACGCCGTTGAGCAGCGTGGGGGTGAACTGCCACTGCCACACCGCGTCGAGCGCCGCCTGGTCGAGCAGCGGAATCGAGCGGAGAACCTTCGCGTCCTTGACCCGTCCGTCGGGGCCGATGGTCGCTTCGATGATGACGACCCCCTGCACGCGCGCCGATTGCGCGATCGGAGGATAGACCGGCTTGACGTCCTTGGTCTTCGTCGGGGTCTTGATGTTGCCGCCGACGCGCACCGGCGCGCTCGGGGGGGGCGGCGGCGGAGGCGCAGTGGGCAGCCCGCCGACGACGCCGCCGACGACGCCGCCCGGGACGCCGCCCTCGACACCGCCGGGCACGCCTTCACCGACGCTCGGCACCGACACTTCCGGCTTGATTTCCTTCGGCGCCTCGATCGGCGCGGCATTGGGGTTGACCGTCACCGGCTGCACCTTGGGCTGCGCGGCCGCGGGTGCGGGTGGCGGCGGCGGCGGCGGCGGCGGAGGCGGCGGGGCCGCCACGAACGCCATCATGGACGGGGGGGTCGGCAGCACATCCGTCGCCATCAACGGAATGATGATGATCGCCCCGAAGATGACGATGTGCGCCAGCACCGAGAGCGGGACCGTATACCACTTCTGCGATCCGAGCTTGATCGTCGGATCCACGACGTCGCCGAACATGTCACGCGGCACGGCTACCCCTCCTCACCCTCAGCAAGCGGCGCAAGACCGCGAATTATAGTCAGTAGCAAAAACGGGTGTCAACGAACCTCTTGGAACTCTTAGACACCGTTTTCTCGTATATGGCTGACCATTTTCGACACCAGCCATGCGTATTTCAGATATGTGCCATGCCGGCCGGGCGTCAGGCCCCGGTGCGGATACGCATCCCGTAAAACGACCGGAAAACGAAGAATGCCGAACCCGCCAGGAACAGCGCCGAAAGGACGTGGCTGAGGCCCGTCCCGTAGTCCCGCCCCAGCTGCACCCCCAGTTCGACGGCGAGGAGGCCGAACAGCGTGGTGAACTTGATGACCGGGTTGAGCGCCACCGACGAGGTGTCCTTGAACGGGTCGCCGACCGTATCGCCGACTACCGTCGCGGCATGCAGCGGCGTGCCCTTCTGCTTCAGCTCCACCTCGACGATCTTCTTGGCGTTGTCCCACGCGCCGCCGGCGTTGGCCATGAAGATCGCCTGGTAGAGGCCGAACAGCGCGATGGAAATCAGGTAGCCGATGAAGAAGTACGGCTCGAGAAAGGCAAACCCGAGCGTGCCGAAGAACACCGCGAGGAAGATGTTGAACATCCCCTTCTGCGCGTACTGCGTGCAGATCTCGACCACCTTCTTCGAGTCCGTCACCGACGCCTTCTCGATCCCGTCCAGCCGGATGTTCGCCTTGATGAACTCGACCGCCCGGTAAGCGCCGGTCGTCACCGCCTGGGTCGACGCGCCGGTGAACCAGTAGATCATCGCCCCGCCGGTGATCAGACCGAGCAGGAACGGCGGGTGCAGGATCGAGAGGTACTGCAGGAACTGCGGCTGCAGCCGCTGGGTGAGCACGACGATGATCGAGAAGATCATCGTCGTCGCGCCGACCACCGCGGTGCCGATCAGCACCGGCTTGGCGGTCGCCTTGAAGGTGTTGCCGGCGCCGTCGTTCTCCTCGAGCAGGTGCTTGGCGCGCTCGAAGTTCACGTCGAAGCCGTAGTCCTTCTTGAGCTCCGCCTTGATGTTGGGCAGCGTCTCGATCACCGAGAGCTCGAACACCGACTGCGCGTTGTCCGTCACCGGCCCGTACGAGTCGACCGCGATCGTCACCGGCCCCATGCCGAGAAAGCCGAACGCCACCAGGCCGAAGGCGAAGACCGCCGGCGCGATCATCAGCGGCGACGCCGGGTCGCCGCCGAGTCCCTGGGTGCTGACGCCGTACGCGATCGCCATCAGCCCGACGATGCTCATCCCGAGCCAGTAGGCGCTGAAGTTCCCCGCGACGAAGCCGGACAGGATGTTCAGCGACGCGCCGCCTTCGCGCGACGAGATCACCACTTCCTTCACGTGAGCGGACTCGGTGGAGGTGAAGACCTTGACGAACTCGGGAATGATCGCCCCGGCCAGCGTGCCGCAGGTGATGATCGTCGACAGCTTCCACCACAGCGAGCTGTCGCCGCCGACCACCGGGATGAGCAGGTAGGACACCACGTAGGTGATCGCCACCGAGACGATCGAGGTCAGCCACACCAGACGGGTCAGCGGCGCCTCGAAGTTCATCTTCTGCGCGCTGCCGTATTGCGCCCTGGAAATCGATTCGTTCAGCAGGTAGGAGACGCCGCTGGCGATGATCATCATCACCCGCATCACGAAGATCCAGACCAGCAGCTGCACCTGCACCGCCGGACTGGTGACGGCGAGGAGGATGAACGAGATCAGCGCCACGCCGGTGACGCCGTAGGTCTCGAAGCCGTCGGCGCTCGGGCCCACCGAGTCGCCGGCGTTGTCGCCGGTGCAGTCGGCGATGACGCCGGGGTTGCGCGCGTCGTCTTCCTTGATGTTGAAGACGATCTTCATCAGATCGGAGCCGATGTCGGCGATCTTGGTGAAGATGCCGCCGGCGATGCGGAGCGCCGCCGCGCCGAGCGATTCGCCGATGGCGAAACCGATGAAGCAGGAGCCGGCGTAGTCCCCCGGGATGAACAGCAGGATGCAGAGCATGATCAGCAGCTCGACGCTGATGAGCAGCATCCCGATGCTCATCCCCGCCTGCAGCGGAATGGCATAGATCGGATACGGCATGCCGCGGAGCCCGGCGAATGCCGCCCGCGAGTTCGCGAACGTGTTGACGCGGATGCCGAACCAGGCGACGCCGTAGCTGCCGGCGATGCCGATCAGACTGAAGAGCAGGATGACCGCGACCTTGAACGGCGGGAATCCGTGCGTCTCCGCGCCGGTGACCGGATCGACCGTCGCGGCGAGGCGGCCGAAATAGAACAGCATGATGACGCCGATGAACAGCTCGAGCAGCAGGATGAACTTCCCCTGCGTGATCAGGTAGGTCTTGCAGGTCTCGTAGATCAGCTCCGAGACCTCGAGCATCGAGCGGTGCACCGGCATGTTCTTCAGCCGGACGAAGATGATCATGCCGAACGCCAGGCCGGCGACGCAGACGAGAAGGCCGGCCATCAGCAGCGTCCGACCGTTGATCCCCTGGAACGACTCGGTGCTGAGATCCGGCAGCACCAGGTTGGCTTCGCCGCCGCCGCTCGGAACCGGCGCCTGCGCCGCCGGCGCCCCCCCCGGGGCCGGCGCCTGCGCGTGCGCGTCGGCGATCGCCATCGGGGTC
Source organism: Vicinamibacterales bacterium (assembly GCA_035699745.1). Lineage (NCBI taxonomy): Bacteria > Pseudomonadati > Acidobacteriota > Vicinamibacteria > Vicinamibacterales > Vicinamibacterales bacterium. Next base: position 8,912 of record DASSPH010000100.1, on the reverse strand, counting down.
ATCAACAGCGCGGCGAGCAGGGCGAGGGTGCGGAGCTGGACGGAGAACGCTCGGTCGGATCTGATGGTCATATGTGTTGAAGTGTCGGAAGCAGTCAAAACACCGGATTATACCTATTAATCACACCCGGAAATCTCCGACCCGGTCGTCCCCCCGCCGGGCGCGGATCCGCCCCGCGAGCGCCATCCCGCCGGTCAGGAAAATGCGGATGCCCTGCTCGACGGTGATGTCCGGGTACGACGCGCTGTCGCGCGGGCAGATGACGATGTCGCCCAGGTAGAGGTGGTTGGTCGGCACGTAGACCGCGATCAGCGCCTCGGGCCCCTGGCCGCGGTCGATGGTGAACTCCTTCGTCAGGAAGCCGAGCAGCAGCCCCCGCGCCGAGTCCTCGATCAGCACGACGCGCTTGAATCCGTATTCGTTGTCCGGCGAAAACGCGACCACGAGCTGCTTCACCGGCGCGTAGACGCTGCGGAACAGCGGCACGTGCAGCAGCAGCCACTCGGCGCGCTGCAGCAGCCGCTTCCCCACCACGTTGGTCGCGATCGCGCCGACCACGAGCAGCGCCACCGCCGTCGTCGCGATGCCGAGCCCGGGCGGGATCAGCTCCGGGCCGAGCAGCTTGATGTAGAGCGGACCGACCAGGCCGTCGACCAGGCGGAACAGCCACAGGATCGCCGCCACCGTGATGAACAGCGGGACGGTGACGAAGAACCCCGCGATGAAACTGCGCCGCAGCCACTGGAACACGGTCAGCGCAGCCCCATGAACAGCGCCGCGAGGATGAGGGCTCCCGCGGCGATGCGATACCAGGCGAACGGCACGAAGCCGACCCGCCGGACGACCGTCAGGAACGGACGGACGACGATCGCCGCGGCAATGAACGCGAACACGAATCCGATGGCGATCTCCTCGGCGCGCTCCACGTTCAGGTGCTGACGCGCCTCGAGCAGATCGTGCGCGAAGGCGGCCATCATCGTCGGCATGGCGAGAAAGAAGGAGAACTCCGCGGCGGCGGCGCGATCGAGCCCCAGCACCATCGCGCCGACGATGGTGGCGCCCGATCGGGAGACGCCGGGAATCAGCGCCAGCACCTGGCACGCGCCGATGCCCAGTGCGCGCATCAGCGGCGTGTGCTCGGCGTTCATGATCGCGGGGGCGGGACGCAGGCGCTCCACGGCCAGCATGACGATCCCGCCGGCGATGAACGACACGGCGATGACCGCCGGGCTCTCGTAGAGAACGCTCTTGACGAAGCCGGCAAACAGCAGCCCGGCGACGACCGCCGGGAGAAAGGCGACGACGATCATCAGCGCGAAGTGTTGCGCGTCGCGATCGGACGGCAGGTTCGTCAGTACGTGCACGAGCTTCGCGCGATAGAGCCACATCACCGCGAGGATCGAGCCGAGCTGGATCATCACGGTGAACACGCCGCCGGGATCGTCGAACCGGAGCAGCCGCGCGCCGAGCAGCAGGTGCGCCGTGGACGACACCGGAAGAAACTCAGTCAGCCCCTGGACGATGCCCAGCAGCGCTGCCGCGAACCAATTCATCTCACGTTCCGACCCGGGCGCCGCTCGCGTGTGGTCCCGGCGCGTCCGCGCCGCTGACCGGATCCGGCGACGTCACGCCGCAGCCGGCGCTGCCTGCCGTCGAGGGCGGAGGCCGACGGGAGCGCAGTCCCTCCGGACACTCACGATGCGCGGCGCTTGGTGGACTTCTTCGCCGGCGCGACCGGCGCGACCGGGGCCGCCGGAGCGGCCTTGCGGTGGGACCTTCTCTGCCACAGCAGGACGATCGCCGCGGCGATGAACACGCTCGAATAGGTGCCGGTGATGATCCCGACGATCATGGTGAAGGCGAACCCCTTCAGCACTTCGCCGCCGAAGAAATAGAGCGCGGTGACCGCCAGCAGCGTCGAGCCGCCGGTGATCACGGTGCGGTCCATCATCTGGTTCACCGCCGTGTTGATCACCGTCGCGAGGTCGTCGCGGCGCATCGAGCGCATGTTCTCGCGCACCCGGTCGAAGATGACGATGGTGTCGTTCATCGAATAGCCGGTGATGGTCAGCAGCGCCGCGACGACGTTGAGACTCATCTCGTACTGGAACACGGCGAGGAACACCAGCGTGATCAGCAGGTCGTGGATCGTCGCGATGACCGCGCCCACGGCGAAGCTGATCCGGAACCGCAGCGCGATGTAGACCAGGATCCCGGCCAGCGCGAACACGGTGGCGAGAATGCCGCGGCGGGTCAGCTCGCGGCCGACCGTCGGGCCGACGATCTCCGTGCCCGAGAGGCAGTTGGACGGCTTCTGCGGCGAGCAGGTGCCGGCGATCGGGCCGAGGCCGGCGCTGTTCAGCGAGGCAACCACCGCCTCGGCCTGCGCGCTGAGGGAGGCGCCCGCTTCCGCGCCCGCCGACGGCACGCGGATCATCACTTCCCGCGATGTATCCGGACCGTAGGTCTGGACGATTGCGTTGGCGCCGTCCGGCAGCGCCGTCCGGATGCGGTCGAGATTCGGCACCTGATCGAACTTCACGATCACGATCGTGCCGCCCGAGAACTCGACCCCCTTCGGGATGCCGTTCTTCCAGATGTACACGCCGCCGGCGAGGATGATCACCCACGACAGCACCAGCGCGTGCCAGGTCCAGCGAACGAAGTCGTAATTGGGATTCTTGAAAATTCTCATGACGGTCCTAGATGCTGATCGACGGCGTCTTGCGCCGCGAGAGCTCGAGCTCGAAGAGGGTCTTCGACACGAAGATCGACGTGAAGAGATTGACGAAGAGCCCGATCGACAGCGTCGTGGCGAACCCGCGGATCGGTCCGGTGCCGAACTGGAAGAGGAACGCGGCGGCGATCAGCGACGCGACGTGGGTGTCGAGCAGCGTCAGGAAGACGCGGCTGAAGCCGGCGTTGATCGAGGCGCGCACGCCGCGCTGCGCCTCGAGCTCCTCCTTGATGCGCTCGAAGATGAGCACGTTCGAGTCGACGCCCATGCCCATCGTGAGCACGAAGCCGGCGATCCCCGGCAGCGTCATCGTCGCGCCGAAGTACGCCATCAGCCCGAGCAGGATGACGAGGTTGAAGACCAGCGCGATCACCGCGTTGACCCCGGCGAGCTTGTAGTACCAGACGATGAAGATCAGGATGAGGAGCAGGCCGACCGCGGACGAGATCACGCCGGCGCGCACCGAGTCCGCGCCGAGGCTGGGCCCGACGACCCGCTCCTCGAGGTAGGTCAGCGAGGCGGGCAGCGCGCCGGAGCGCAGCGTGAGCGCGAGGTCGTTCGCGCTCTCGGAGGTGAAGCCGCCGGAGATGCGGCCCGAATCGGTGATCCGCCCTTCGAGCCGCGGCGCCGAGATGACGCGGTTGTCGAGGATGATCGCGAGATAGCGTCCGAGGTTCTCGCCCGAGAGCTTGCCGAAATTCACCGCTCCCTGCGATTTCAGCTCGAACAGGACCGCCGGCTGGTTGTTCTCGTCGAGCCCCGGCCTGGCGACGCGCAGATCCTGCCCGGTGACCGTCGCGATCTTCTTGACCACGTAGAACTGACCCGACTCGGCGCCGGAGCCGGGAAGCATTTCCATGTCGCCGGGCAGCGTGCCGTTGTACTGCTTCAGCAGATCCTCTTTCGAGGCCGGTCCCGCTTCGACCAGCCGGAATTCGAGGATCGCGGTGGAGCGGATGATCTCCTTGGCGCGGGCGACGTCGGTCAGGCCCGGCATCTGGACCAGGAGCCGCTCGCCGCTCGACTGGCGCGCGATGCTCGGTTCGGTGACGCCCAGCGCGTTGACCCGCCGATCGATCGTCTGCATCGCCTGCTCGACGGCGTCGTTGCGCAGGGTCCGCTCGGCGCTCTGCCTCATCCGGAACTCGTAGGCACCGCCGGCGAGCGGGTTGCGATCGTAGTTCTCGCCGGCGATCTCGTCGGCCGAGGCGCGGAACTGCGAGTCGTTGGCCTGCGGCACGCCTTCGACGCGGAACGTCGTCGGGGAGGTCACGCTGATGTTCAGATCGGGAGCGCCCGCCGCCTTCATTGCGTCGCGCAGCCGCTCGCTCACCGAGGTCGTGGTGATCTTCAGCGCGTCGTCGGTGTTGACGCGCATCTCGAGGTGCACGCCGCCCTTGAGGTCGAGACCCAGCTTCAACATCTTGGCCTCGACCCAGCCCGGCAGCGGCAGATGGTAGCGCTGCGCGACGAGCGGATAGACGCCGAGTCCGCCGAAGACGACGAGGACCGCGAAGATGGTGAGGAGCTTCCAGCGAAGGTTCTTGTACATAGGTAAAACTGCCTTACGCGTTGTCCGGAGCGACGACCGGATCCTGACCCTGATAGCCGCCGACCGCGGCGCGGGCGATCTCGATCCGCACCTTGTCGGCAATCTGGACTTGAACGGACTTGTCGTTCACCTTGGTGATCTGGCCGTAGATCCCGCTGGTGGTCACGATCTTGTCCCCGACCTTGAGCGCCCCCTGGAACTCCTGGATCTTCTTCTGCCGCCGCCTCATGGGCAGAAGGATCAGGAAATAGAAGATTGCCAGGATGAGGGCGAACGGCAGAAACTGCCACAACCCTCCCGGGCTCTGGCCCGGAGCCGCCATCGCTATTAAATATGTCATCGTCGGGAGAAGGTTTGCTGAAACTCCTGGCGGAGTTTTCCAAACGAACCGAAACCGATAGCATCCCTGATGCGGCGCATTAAGTCAAGGTAGAACCACAGGTTATGGACCGTCAGCAGGGTCGCGGCGGTCATTTCTTGGGCCATGTAGAGGTGCCGCAGATATGCCCGGCTGAAGGTCCGGCAGGTGTAGCAGCCGCAGTCCGGGTCCGGCGGGGCCTGATCCTCGGCGTATCGGGCGTTCTTGATGACGAGCACGCCGCGGCTGGTGAGGAGCTGGCCGTTGCGCGCGTTGCGGGTAGGCAGCACGCAGTCGAACATGTCGACGCCGCGCGCGACGCACTCGACCAGGTCGTCCGGCAGCCCGGTGCCCATCAGATAACGCGGCCGATCGGCGGGCAGCAGCGGCGCGGTGTGGCCGACCACGTCGTACATGACCTCCACCGGCTCACCGACGCTGAGCCCCCCGATGGCGTAAGCCTCGAAGCCGACCTCGACCGTCGCCTGCACGCTTTCGGTGCGAAGGGAGAGATCGGTCCCTCCCTGGATGATCCCGAACTGTGCCTGGGCCGGATTGGTGACGATCACCTCCGGCGCGGATCGCGGATCGTGACGCAGCCGGAGCAGCCGTTCGCGGGCGCGCCGCGCCCACCGGACGGAGCGCTCCATCGCGCTTCGACCCTCGCTCCTCGACCCTCGAACCTCGCTCCTCGAACCTCGCTCCTCGGACCCGATCAGCTCGTCGAGCACCATCGCAATATCCGACCCGAGCTGTGCCTGGATGTCGGTCGCTTTCTCCGGCGTCAGCGCGCACAACGCTCCGTCCAGGTGCGATCGGAACTCGACGCCGTCTTCACTCACCTTGCGGCGCGCCGACAGGCTGAACACTTGATAGCCGCCGCTGTCGGTGAGAATCGGCCGATCCCAGCCGATGAACCGGTGCAGCCCTCCGGCCCGCGCGATGAGATCGTCGCCGGGACGCAGGTGCAGGTGGTAGGTGTTGCCGAGGATGATCTGCGCGCCGACGTCCTCGAGATCCCGATGCGTGATCGCCTTCACGGCGCCGCGCGTGCCCACGGGCATGAACGCCGGCGTGTCGACGGCCCCATGAGGCGTCTCGAGCACGCCCCGCCGCGCGTGCCCTTCCCGATGCGTGATCTCGAACGCGATCATCGATCTTCTGTTTTCCGCCTGCCGTCTTCGGTCTTCCGCCGTGTCATCGGTACTGTATCCTGACAGCCGTGAAACGGTTGCGCGTAGGCGTGTTGTACGGCGGACGCTCCGGCGAGCACGAGGTATCGCTGGCGTCTGCGGCGTCGGTGTTCGCACACCTCGACCGAACGCGATACGAGCCGGTCCCGATCCGGATCGAGAAGGACGGGCGCTGGGCGCTGGCCGACAAGCCGCCGGCGACCATGGTCGCCGGGGAGGTGATCGAGCAGGCCCGCCTCGAGGCGGCGCGGCCGGCGCGGGAGGGACGCGAGGTCCACTTCGTGGCTCGGCCCAGCGGCGAGACGATCCTCTCGATCGATCGCTCGGGCGGCCGCGACGCGGAGGTGCCGTCCGCGATCGTGACCGGACTCTCGCTCGACGTCATCTTCCCGATGCTGCACGGCCCGTACGGGGAAGACGGCACGATCCAGGGTCTTCTCGAGCTGGCGAACATTCCCTACGTGGGGGCGGGGGTCCTGGCGTCAGCCGTGGGGATGGACAAAGGCATGATGAAGGTCGCGTTTGCCGGACGCGGCCTCCCTCTCTGCCCGTACCGCGTCGTCCTCCGCTACGAGTGGGAGGAGGATCGCGCGGGCCTCGGCGCGGAGCTGGAGCGCGCGCTGGGCTATCCAATGTTCGTGAAACCGGCGAACCTCGGATCGAGCGTCGGGATCTCGAAAGCGAAGGACGCGCAGGAGCTGGACGCCGCGATGACGCTGGCGGGCAGCTTCGACCGCAAGATCGTCATCGAAGCCGCGGTGCCCGACGCGCGCGAGATCGAGTGCGCCGTGCTGGGGAACGACCATCCCGAAGCGTCCGTGCCCGGTGAGATCATTCCCTCGCGCGAGTTCTACGACTACGAGTCGAAGTATCTGGACGAGGGATCGCGCTCGGTGATTCCCGCGGATCTGCCGCCGGATGTCACCCGCCGCGTGCAGCGGCTCTCGATCGAAGCGTTCAAGGCCATCGACGGCGCGGGCATGTCGCGCGTGGACTTCCTGCTGTCGCGCGCCGACAACGGGCTGTTCCTGAACGAGGTGAACACCATCCCCGGCTTCACCACGATCAGCATGTTCGCCAAGCTGTGGGCCGCCTCCGGGGTCGACTACGCGGCGCTGCTCGACCGGCTGATCGCGCTCGCGCTCCAGCGCCACGCCGAAAAGCAGCAGCTTCGCACCAGCGTCACATGAGGCTCGCACCGGTGCGGGTGCCGGTGCGGGTGCGAAGTGCCGGGCGCCGGGGCATGGCTGCCTGGTGCGCGGTGCTCGGGGCGTGGTGGGTGCTGACGGCACGGCCGGTCTCGGCGGCGCCGCTGACAGGCCTGGCCGGACTGGTCCGCGTCTACGACGCGATTCTCGACGCGCGGTTCGACGAGGTCGCCGGCGAGTTGAAGCGCGCGTGCGGCCCGGCGCCCGCGGAAGCGTGCGACGTGCTCGCCGCCACCGCCACCTGGTGGCGCATCCTGCTCGACCCGCACAGCCGCGCGCTGGACGCCCAGTTCAGTGCCGAGGTGGAACGCGCGATCGAGTCGACCGAGGCCTGGACCGAGCGCGAACCGACGAGCGCGGAAGCGCATTTCTACGCCGGCGGCGCCTACGCGGCCCGCGTGCAGTGGCGGGTGCTGCGCGATGAGAAGGTCGCCGCCGCGCGCGACGGCAAGCGAATCAAACAGGCGCTCGAGCGCGCGATCGCCCTCGATCCGCAGCTCGACGACGCGTATTTCGGCATCGGGCTGTATCAGTACTACGCCGACGTCGCCCCCGCGGCGGCCAAGATCCTCCGCTTCCTGCTGCTCCTGCCCGGCGGCGACAAGACCGAGGGACTGGCGCAGATGCGGCGGGCGCGAACGCAGGGCAAGCTGCTCCAGGGGGAGGCGGATTATCAGCTGCACGTCCTCTACCTCTGGTACGAAAAGCGCGCCGACCTCGCCGCGGAGCTGCTCGAGTCGCTGGCGGATCGCTATCCGGGCAACCCGCTGTTCCGCGCGCAGCTCGCGGACGTGCAGGATCGCTACGAGCACGACATCACCGCGAGCCTGGCGACCTGGCGCGGTCTGCTCGCCGCGGCGCGCGACGGCCGGGTGAACGAACCGGAGGTCGCCGCGACGCTGGCGCGGCTGGGCATCGCGCGTCAGCTCGAGGCGATGCACCAGACCGACCAGGCGCTCGAGCATCTGCGGCCGATCCTCGCGGACAAGCCGCCGCGTCCCTCAGGCGCGGTCGCGGCCGCCTACCTCGCGCTCGGCGAAGCGGAAGACCGCCTCGGCCACCGCGACGCGGCGCTCGCCGCCTACAGCCTGGCGGTGCAGAGCGCGCCGTCGCCCGACCCGGACGCGATCCGCCGCCGGGCGTCGGATCGGACGCGCCGCGCGCCCGACGCGCGGCGCGCCGAAGCGTACCGGCTGTCGCTCGAGGGCTGGCGCCGTCTGGAGAAATCGGATGTGGCCGGAGCGGAGTCCCTGCTGCTTCGCAGCCTCACGCTCCATCCCGCCGATCCGGTCGCGCGCTACCGCTACGCCCGCGCGCTGCTCGCGGCAAAAGACGACGAGCGCGCGCTCGCCGAGCTGGACGTCGCGATCCGCGGCGCGCGCGACGCGCCGGGGCCGATCGCCGCCGCCGCTCACTACGAAGCGGCGCGCATTCACGAGCGGCTCGGGCACACCGAGCAGGCGATCGCCGGCTATCGCGCCGCGCGCGCGTGGTTCGGCGGCGGCGCCGACACGCGCAGCGCCGCGTCGCGCGCGCTGAACCGGCTGCGCGCGGTGAAGTAGTCGCGCGCGATCGCCGCCGCTCGCTACAGTTCCGTCGCACCGCAACCGAAACTGTTTGCAGGATCGCGATTTTTTGACATTCACACCCACTTTGTGCTTGACAGTGCGAAGTTCTCATCCATAATCTACATCTTGTATGAGGGTGGATCGCTCAGCCCACCTGTTGTAACCCCTGGTCACCGGTAACAGCTGAGACTGCCAACGTTCCAAGGAGGAACAAATGGCGAAGAAGAGCGCAAAGGGCGGCAAGAAAAAGGGCGGGAAGAAGCGCTAAGCGCCGCCGACCGGTCTGGGGGTGTGAG